>NZ_QTVH01000045.1:0-7820 GCF_003435975.1 Clostridium sp. AF36-4
TGGCAGGAAAAATTTATATTTTTTCAATTGTCTACTTGACGGGAAGCAGTTCACAGCGGGACAGTCCCTTTGTTTTACATTATTTTTCCATCCTATTCTCACTTTTACATTTTTGTAGTTTTGTATTCATAACATACAAGCAAATAAATACTACTGCACTAACAATACCCACTACAATTCCGTAATTTTGTATCGTGCCAATCAATTTCATGCACAAAACACTTATCAGCAATACACAAATTTGAGCAATACCTATCTTCAAAAATGTTGTTTCTTTTTTCAGGAAAAGCAATAACATAAAAATTGAAATAAAATCAAACACAAATAAACCAATACACTGTGACACAGCATCTGCTTTTAATGTTTTTGAATAGAATAATTCCTGTTCCTTTTGATACACTTGTTGTAAATTATTTATTCTATGCAACATCGTTCCCAAGATAACACTCGACTGAATCAATAGTGCCACCACACCACCTGTTATGATATTTTTTGTTTTTGATGTTCTATCAAATGTACACAACAAGACTGCCATTATAATCAATTCCAAAATTGGAAAATCAAAATACCATGAATACTCACCTTTTAGCTGAAACATCTGCGAAAAAAGTTCTTGATTTTCCTTATTTCCAACTCCTAAAACCTTAATCATTGTATTAGACTGCCAATACTGTTGCAGTAAAGAGCGAACAAAACTGACAATCAAACTAAATCCTACAATTTTACAGAGGTTTAAGTTGTTGTTTTCCTTGATTTTTGTTCTTGCAATTATAATGCAGCAAATAATCAAACTCGCAAACAATATCCCTAATACCATTGCTCTGTCAGCAAAATACGTATTTGACACAATGTTAGCCTGTTTCGAATATTTAACACCACTAAGCAAAGCAAATATTTTTGCCAGTTGCTGCATCAAAGCAGTATTTTTCTCTGCAAGTGTTAAGATAAACAGCCACAGAACACCACATGTATTTAAAATAATCGTGATATAGGCTGCTTTTTTTGCGCTTTTATAATTACAAAAAGCCCCCACTACCGTTAAAATAGAAACTAAACTTAAAGCAAGAAAAAGCATCCATGTAATCTTACTAATACTATTCCAATATGCCCATGTAATACCCGCCGAACCATATGGGTCAAAAATCAACCTGCTTTCTTTCATCATGGCGTTAACATCACATAGCTTACTATAAAAAACACAAAAAATCATGGGTAGTAATAATACGGCATATGTCCATTTACTTTCTAACTTTTTCATTAAGTTTCATCTCCTTTCAATTTTGACCAAAACCAAATCGTTATAATTCCTCTCCTGTTCCAAGTTCACCCAAATCATATTTCTTGTTATAAACGCTTTTTCGTTTTCCGTTTCCTCACATTTCTGCCAATGATATTTTTTTAATACACCATTTTCAACATCAAAAGGAGAATCCTTTGTTTGTATCTTTGTTTCAGCAATTGATGATACTTTCATTTCATTATGTTTCTCCCCCTGTGAATTATTACAAGAAGATGCTTCAATAAAAAAAGTAAACATAATAAGCAAAAAGAAAACCTTTTTCATAATTAACACCCTTCTTCATCTAGATAACCATAGTCTCCCATTAAAGAGCACCCTGCCGACACTCCCCTTTTTTCGCTGCATCTCTATCCATGGCAGCACGGTCATCCTTGCCGTTGCTTCAGTCTGGTCATACATAATTGAAAACGACTTGTCAGATTAACAAAAATAAATATTCTGGCTGAAATTTTTCAATATACTCGGATAATTCAAACTCTGAAAGATTCTCATGTACAAGAATAGCTACAGTTCCTTTAAACAAACACCCAAGATAAAAGACAACAGATTCTATGTTGTTTCCCATCTCTATTACGACTAGCTGTCTAACGCTCAAATGTCTACCCACGTCGATTATTCTTTGCTTTAGTTCCCCATATGTAACCCGCCGCATGAAATCGTCCAGCAATGCGGCTTCCCTGTCTTTTGAATCTCCCCAAACCTTAATCGTTTCCTCCTCCTTTTACACATTTTAAAAACTTGATTCAATTATATCTTTTTTTCTTACTTTGTCAACAAATATTTTATTTTTCATCCTATTCTCACTTTTACATTTTTACATTTCCGAAACACCTTTTTATAATATGATTTTAGGTGTCTATTTACGTAAACGGTGACTTTAGACTGCAAATCAATGGCATCACAATTTACAAATTTAACTTTATTTTTCCCCGGTATATAAAGTTTCCTCAGGTACCCTTCCCTCACCGGCAGATAATTTCCATTTACATACCTCACATTTTTAGATAACGTAAATTTGTTAATATAGGAAGTACACCAGTATGTCTTTTTCGTAATCTTCTTAATACTTTTTGGTAATACCGGGTCTTTTGATTTATTTGCGTAATACAGTAATTCGCCTGTTTTTTTCAAGTAAACGAATCCATTCTCTGCCCCAAATACTTTATTCTTTTTGTGGATAAACACTTTTATGCCACGAGCCAGCGCACCGATGTTATTTGTAACTTTATGGCTCTCCGAATCGACAATTTGTCTCACTTTTGCATCTATAGTTATTGATTTTACTTTACCATAAATCAAATAAAGACTTTTACCATTTTTAGAATAAATTACATTCTTTTTAGCTTTAAATGTTTTATTCCCGGCAGCAATATTTACTTTTTGTAACTGATTGTCTTTGTAAAACACATTATGCTCCAATGCTGTTACAGACTGTGGCAAACTTACACGCTTAAGATTTTTCATGTGTGCAAATGTATTTTGACCAATAACTTTCACTCCCTCAGGTACAACAATTTTTGTAATATTTCTACCATCACGATAAGCCGGCGCACTCATTTTATCTTCCTCATAAGGAAATCTCTCAAAAATACTGCAATAATCCGCGTTAAAATCATATGCACCTATCTTTATAACTTTAATACCATTTATTTCAGATGGAATTCTCACCTCAACCGTATCTGCCGAAATCTTTATTCCGTTAATCCAAAATGCCTTTTTATCATTTGATAAAAAACCTGTATAATCTCCGCATTTCCAAACTTCATGACCCCATCCTCGAAATGTTTTTATTTTGTCCCATTCTTCTTTTTTCAGTTTGTCTCCTGCATCAGTCAATTCACCTAAAGACCTCATTTCAACGAACTGCATCTCCTGCGCAAATACTTGCGCTCCCGGCATGATAACTGACACCACCAAAACCATGGTTGCTAATGTTCTAATTATTCTTTTTTTCATAGTTATAGTCCCCCCTCACAGTAAATTCGCTGCCTCTATGTAAACAATACGATTGAGACAGCGAATAAGTTGCATAACACATTTACTAAAATTCATCAAACAATACTATAAGTAAAACCTTTACTTACCGCATACGACTGCATAAATGGATTCTTTTTTCCCTGCAAAATAAAATTTGTACAATTCTTAAACGGCTCCCACTTACCATCATAAGAATCATTTTCACTTCCTATTGCCGGATTCACCACAACATCAGGTAATACCACAGTCAAATTGTGGCACTCATAAAAATCCTGCCCCATTATACTATCTTTTGCATACACAACCTTTTTCAGGTAACGACAATTAGCAAAACACAAGCCGCCGCCATTTACACCAGCCGGAAATTCGTAAGAATCCTCCTGCTTCGCTGCCGGATAGCATTTCATATATGTTTTTTCTTTATCTTTATAATAAAGAACATCATTTACTGCATAATATCCGATTTCCTTTTTATCTGCCTTAAACTGTTTTAAATTTGTACAGCCGATAAAAGGAGTGTTAATTTGTTCCACCTTATCTCCAAGTGTCACCTTTTGAAGTTTCGTACTGTAAGCAAACGCATACAACCCAACATTAGAAATATTCTTTGCAAGCTCCACACTTCTTAAACCAGACGCAAAAAATGCCCCGTCTGAAATATAAAATAATTTTTTACCGTATGAAATCTTCTGCAAATATTTAGCATACTCAAAAGCCGCCTCGCCAATCTGCGTTGTCTTTCCCTGAATCGTATAAGACTTCTGAGTTCGCCCTGCCGGATAAACCAAAAGCGTCTTCTTGTTTTTTGTATACAAAACACCTTTAGCAGAGCAAAAATATTTATTTCCCTTTGCCACTTTGATATTTTTTAACTTACCGCATCCGGTAAATGGTGTAGAAAATATATTCTTTTTCTTAACGATATTTCCCCATGCATAATCTGCCTGTTTTTTTTCGATTGTTTTCAAGTACTTTGGTAATACAACCGTTTGAACCTTTGATGATTTCTTCCATACATTGGCACCGAGTGCTGTCACCTTTTTCCCTGCAATCTTGTTCGGAATCACAATTCGTTTCTGATTCTTACTGCATGAAACGATTTTAACCTGATTTTTTGTTATCTTGTAGGTAAACCCATTTTTTGTCTTTGCATCTGCCATTGTGCTGGCAGATGCAAAGGATAGCGTTAATACTAATGTTGTAAGTACTGTTATTTGGATTATCTTTCTTTTTCCCATATTTTTCTCCTCCCTTTTGTTATTCCTATTTATTTTTTCCGAAATCATATTTCCACTCCGGATGCTTTTTATTGTAAATCACTCCGCCTTTTACCACCAGTTTTTTGTTACCCTTTTCAAGTTTTATCTCTGTCAGCGACTTCCAATTTTTCATATAGTACACAGATGTAAATTTCTTTGGCACATAAAGTTTTTTCATAAAAATGTTATCCGGCACATAATCCATTGTTTGCACAGTCTTTGGGATTCTAAAACTTGTGTTCTTTTTACCCATTGGATACTCAAGCAATGTAGTCATTTTCTTATTGTATAAAACTCCATTCTTTGAGGCAAGCACCTTATTCTTTTTAGAAACACTTATTTTCTCAAGTTTTTCCGCATTTGCAAAACTTACATTCTTTGATTTTACGTTTTTTGAAATAGTCACAGATTTAAGGTTGTGAACATTCTCAAAGGCGTAATATCCAATCTTTCTGCATTTTGCCGGAATTTTATAGTTTTTCCCCAGTCTGTTTGCCAGGTACATAACTAATTTCTTTCCATCTTTTGAAAAAATAACATCATTTGAAACCTTGTAATACTTGTTATTTTTCGAAATAGAAACCTTCTTTAATTTTGGAAAGCACTGATTTAATTTTTCTTCAATGCAATTGCCCCAATCATGTGAATATGGCTTTACAAAATCGGAAGAAAATTCAATTTTTTCAATGCCCGTTTTATCTGCTGATTTCAAATAATCCCCGCCTGTAATTTTGTCATCCAGTTTGTCTCCTGTATCCGGCTTTGTCTTAAACGCAACATACTTGACTCCCTTTGCAAATTTCAAAACCTTCGCATTCTTAAACTGTGCGAGTTTTCGCATATCTACTGTTACACACTGTAATTCCGCAGTATTGCCTGAATTTGCTTTTCCCTCAATAACAACCGTACTCTGCCCCTTATAATCACTGTCGTTACTTCCCGTATATGTAAATTCAGCGCTTGTATTCTCCTGTGCAAAAGCTCGCGCTCCCGGCATGATAACCGACACCGCCAAACCAAAAGTTACTAATGTTCTAATTATTTTTTTCATACTTAGACCTCCTATTTGTAATTTATTCGCTGCCTCTATGTAAACAATACGATTTAGGCAGCGAATAAGTTGCATTTTTATTTAACATATGAAAAACTTGCTATGTTAAGTGCATCAAAAACAGCTTTATTGCTTTGATATGTATTTGAATTAACTGCATTTGCCATGGAAGAAATACTTGCCATTTTGAATTTATTTTTATGTATCGATGATGGAACAGCAAAATCTGCCACATAACCACGGTCATAAGAGTTCTTTTTTATTCGCGCAATTAATTTATTTGCTACATGCTTAGCAGCATTCAAACGTTCACTTCCCGCATAATCCCCAGATGTAACATGACCTTGTTTATCAGTCAATCTTGTATTATTAAATACAGCAGAGTGTGCAAATGAGTCTGTTGCTGTGTGTATTGCCATTCCATACAAAATGAGTGCTTTATTTCTTTGACTAATAGTATATTTCTCTAATACCTGTTTCCATGACAACTTTCCAACGCCTCCACCAATTGCATTCGCCAAGGCCTTATAATCCGCGGAATTAATCCAATTTCCCTGAGCTGGATCTGCATAATTCTTTTGTGTTGCATAAACCACTGCCATCTTTGATAGCATGACATAACAAGCAATATAATTCACATAAACATTTTTATCTGTTGTTATATGGGCATGATATCCATGAAACTGAGGATGCGCTCCTTTTCCATTAAGTCCTGTTGACGCACTGTCTTGTAATGTTGCTCCCTTTTTCAACACCTTCAGATCATCACCTGTTAATTTTGTCGCAAAACTTAAATGTGTATTTCCTTCCCATCTTCCCTCAACAATATCAACGTCATCAAAAGTTTCTAAATCATGTTCATTAACAGAATCAATCTCTAAATTATCGGATACATTCTGTGATTTTTTCAATTCTTCATACTGTTTTTTTAATTCATCATAATGACTAAGCGCATACTGAAGATCTACAATACCATTTCCGTATTTTGTTTCATCTCCCAATTTCTTAGCTGTAACACAAAGCAAATACTTAATAAAATCCGCAGATACATTCTTATCCTGTTGCCATAAAACAGATGCAATTCCCGTCACATGAGGTGCAGCCATACTAGTTCCACCAGAAGCCATAACTCCTTCAAATGCTGAAGTTGATAAAATCTGTTCTCCCGGTGCTACAAGATCAAGCATATTTCCGATAGAACTTGCTTCACTCACCTTTCCGTCCGGACCAATTGAACCAACTGCAATTGTCTCTTTAAACGCAGCCGGATATTCAATTTTACCACCATTTCCAGCAGCAGTTACAATCAAAATTCCATTCTGTTTAGCTCTTTTTACTGCTTCATGCAATGCAGAAGAGTATGAACTAACCCCTAAACTCATATTAATAATATTAACTTGCTTTTCAACCGCCCAATCAATTGCTTGAATCACTCGACTGATAGGCGCTTGATTATTTCTATCCAGTACTTTAGCCGAATACAGTTCTACATTATCGTTAATTCCTGTAATACCTACCTGATTATCTTTTGCAGCAATAATTCCGGCAACACTCGTTCCATGACCGCTTCCATCTTCATATAAAACAGAAACTTTATCTTCATCCGGAACAAAATTTTTTCGTTCAGCAACTTGAATATCATCCGAATAATCAATTCCGGAATCAATAATTGCTACCTTTATTTTATCCTTTACTACAGTTTCCGTTTCTTCATTTGCATGAATCATTTTCAAATTCCATTGCTCGTCTGTCAAGTCGAAATTCGTTTTTTTCCCAAAGCCATGCATGACCTTATCTTTCTCAACAACAAGATTCTTTTCCTTTTCATTTAACTCTTTTGCTTCTTGCGTCGTCAAATAAATCGTTGATACACTATCTGTATTTTCTACTGCAGATGTTTCTGCAATTGAATATTTATGCTCAACCTCATCCAATTTCTCTTCTGAAGATGCCTGAATCATATAAATCTGTTTCTTTTCACCCTGTTCTTTTGCTTTTACATTATTCATGTTACCTGAAACATTACCAATCAAAAGTGCTAATGAAAGCCCTAGTGATAATGACGTGGATAATACTTTTTTGTTTTTCATTTTACACGTTCTCCTTTTTCCTTTACAATATTCTATCTGTATAATATAATTAACTTGTTACTTTATGTATGCGTTCTTTTCGATATTCCACTACCATATGAAAAGAACGCTTTTTTCAATCATTACTCTGTAAATCATATCTG
>NZ_QTVH01000046.1:0-759 GCF_003435975.1 Clostridium sp. AF36-4
AGCCTATTAAAATGGTATGCCGCATTTGCCTATATCGAGTTTACTCGAATATAGGCAAATAAAGCAGACTATCAAAAATGTGTTTTTACCGAGGGTACATCAGCAAATCAAAGGCCTCGTAATGCTTAAAATCATGTTATAAAAGATTCTAAGCATTTTTGTTTTGTCAAATATCCAGATTATCTTCAGCATCTATAAATATCTGCAATTCGTTATTCAAATAAAGCCCTGCATATTCAAGTGGATTATCTATTGCCATTGCATTTAGAACGTGATCAGTCCATGCTGTAGTTTTTAATCCTTCCTCTGCCTTATTACAGTCAATTCGTAATATGTAGCCATCAAATGTAGTAATATCAATACTGTTATGGTACATATTATAACTTGCAGAAATAAAAGTCATACCATCAACTCCTAACATTATAAAATTTAAGCATATCTTTCAGACCAATTACCTTTTCATTATTTGTTATTTGATATAATTTTCCTTTCCCCTATTTTTGCCCTTATCAGCACTTGTAATCATAAGGGAAGTGGTATAAAATGATGTAATGAATAAAATAAAGTTGACTTGCTTAAATATAGAGTTTTCAAGGGTTGACGGCATTTTTTATGAAGTTGTGAGGATGGATAAGATATGGTTTGAGCAAATGTTCGCTGCCAGTTTCTTTGGCTTCTAGTAATTCCGGCAGAAAAGTTTTGTGGCTCGTGGGTTTTGAGTACGTCGGTATGTGGCACTGGTAGTTTCAGTGCCCATAC
>NZ_QTVH01000046.1:769-975 GCF_003435975.1 Clostridium sp. AF36-4
TAGTCTATAACAATTATTAAATATCCTCAAATGGAAGGATTATCAATTTATATTATAAGGGGAAAATGAAAGTGAAAAATAGAGTTTTATATTTAAGTACACTATTTTTGTTAATCTTGTGTATTAGTACAAAAGTGGAGGCGAAAAAGATACCCTCTAGCGTAGGGTAGTTGTCACCCACCTCCCAAGCTGATATGATAAGTATC
>NZ_QTVH01000046.1:985-7329 GCF_003435975.1 Clostridium sp. AF36-4
TAACGGGAGCGCCCACGAGACGCAAAACTTTTCTGCCGGAATTACGGAAAACAAAAAAAGGGGCAACAAACACTGCCAACAAACCCACTTGACACCCCCTAACATTCATGATATAGTTGAGAGCAGATTGAGGATATCTCAAGAAGGGGCACACCACCTCGGGTGTGGACTTTTTTTGTGGTATCCTTTTGTTGTATCAGAAGAGAAAGGAGAGACGATATGATTTGCTTGAATGGAAACCAGGTTTCAGACTGTGAAGGATTATCACTGGAAGATTTTATCGCAAAACAAAATTTTGAGAAGAACAAAATTGCGGTTGAAATCAACGGTGAGATTATTCCAAAGAAAGATTACGGAACGGTTCAGATAAAAGAAAATGATGTGATTGAAGTGGTAAGTTTTGTTGGTGGAGGTTGATAAAACAACCCTGTCAAAATCATGACATGTAAAATGTAAATTCAAATACAAAGATTGAGAGGATAAGAACATGGAAAATAAAGATACTTTTATGCTTGGTGGACAGGAGTTTTCTTCTCGTTTCATCTTAGGCTCCGGAAAATATTCACTGGATTTAATCAAGGCATCGGTTGAAAATGCCGGTGCACAGATTATTACATTGGCGCTTCGCCGTGCGAATCAAGATGGACGTGCAAATATTTTAGATTATATTCCGGAAGGTGTTACCTTGCTTCCGAATACATCCGGTGCGAGAAATGCTGACGAAGCAGTTCGTATTGCACGCTTGTCAAGAGAAGTTGGCTGTGGCAATTTTGTAAAAATTGAGATTATGAGAGATTCCAAGTATTTACTTCCGGATAATCAGGAAACCATCAAGGCGACAGAAATTCTTGCAAAAGAAGGATTTGTAGTTATGCCTTATATGTATCCGGATTTGAATGTGGCACGTGATTTGATGAATGCCGGTGCTGCATCGATTATGCCGTTAGCTGCACCGATTGGCTCGAACAAAGGTCTTTGTACAAAAGAATTCATTCAGATCTTGATTGATGAAATTAATCTTCCGATTATTGTGGATGCCGGCATTGGAAAACCATCGGAGGCATGTGCTGCAATGGAAATGGGAGCAGCCGCAATTATGGCGAATACCGGTATTGCGACAGCAGGAGATATCCCGGCTATGGCAGAGGCATTTAAACTGGCGATTGAGGCAGGAAGAAAGGCTTATCTTGCCGGTACAGGACGCGTGTTAGAGCGTGGAGGAAGTGCATCTTCACCGCTGACCGGCTATATTCAGGATGGCAGTTTTAAAACGAAATAAAGATAGTTGGAGGACGACATGGATAAAGTAAATGAGAGTATATTAAGTGAGACAATTCTGGAAGATATGAAGGAAAACCGAATTGACCACATGACATATTTAGAGGGAATGGAAGTTTTGGATTCCGATGTTGAGAAAACGGTTGTGGAAGCAATGAATGCTTACGATTATGATTCTTATACGGCTGCGGATGTCCGCCGCGCGATTTATAAAGACAATCGTACACCCGAAGATTTTGCAGCACTTTTGTCACCGGCTGCCCTTCCTTTTTTGGAAGAAATTGCACAGATGGCACAGAAGGAGACAAGGAAACATTTTGGTAATTCCATTATGATGTTTACACCGCTTTATATTGCAAATTACTGTGAGAATTATTGTATTTACTGTGGTTTTAACTGCCATAATAAAATCCGTCGTGCGAAACTTGATGCCGAGGGGATTGAACGTGAAATGGTTGAAATTGCAAAATCCGGTTTGCAGGAAATTTTGATTTTAACCGGGGAGAGCGAGAAAATGTCGGATGTAAAATACATTGGAGAGGCTTGTAAGATTGCAAGAAAATATTTCAAGGTGATTGGCTTGGAGGTATATCCGACAAATTCCGAGAACTATGCGTACTGGCATAAATGTGGTGCCGATTATGTTACCGTATTTCAGGAGACCTACAATTCAGATAAATATGAAACACTTCATCTGGCAGGTAAAAAACGTATTTTTCCATATCGATTAAACGCACAGGAACGTGCATTAAAGGGTGGTATGCGAGGCGTTGGTTTTGCTGCTTTGTTAGGCCTTGATGATTTTAGAAAAGATGCATTTGCAACAGGAATTCATGCCTATTTATTGCAGCGGAAATATCCACAGGCAGAAATTGCATTTTCCTGTCCAAGACTTCGCCCGATTATTAATAATGATAGAATTAATCCGATGGATGTGCATGAAGCGCAGTTGTTACAGGTTGTGTGTGCTTATCGTCTGCTTTTACCGTTTGCTTCCATTACGGTTTCTACTCGTGAATGTAAGCGCGTCCGCGACAATCTGATTCAAATTTGTGCAACGAAGATATCTGCCGGCGTGGACGTTGGAATTGGTGGCAGAAGCGGAGAAGAGCAGGGCGACGAACAGTTTGAAATTGATGATACCAGAAATGTGCAGGAAGTTTATGATGCGATTTTGGAGCATGGACTTCAGCCGGTTATGAGTGATTATATTTATGTATAGAATAGCAGTAACAAACCGTCATCTGTGTGAGGGGGATTTTTTGGAAAGAATCCGGCAGATCGCACAAGGCGATGAATATAATGCCATCCTTTTGCGGGAAAAAGATTTATCCCATGAGGAATATGAAGAACTTGCGGGAAAGGTTTTGAAAATTACGAATCAGGAAGGTAAAAAATGTATTCTGCATACGGATTACCGGGCGGCACTTTCTCTTTCGCATCCTTTTGTGCATGTGCCGCTTTCAGTTATGGCACAGATGTCTCAAAAGGAAAGGGAAAAACTTCGTAATTCCGTGAAGGAAATGAGTACGTCGATTCATTCTCTGGAGCAGTTAAAAGAGGCAGAGGCATTTTCAATGGATTTTGTAATTGCCGGTCACATATTTGCTACGGACTGCAAAAAAGATTTACCACCGAGAGGATTATCATTTTTGGAAAATATTTGCGATAATTCAGAGGTTCCTGTCTATGCTATTGGCGGCATGACAAAGGAGAGAGAGCCGGAAGTTATGCGTAAAGGTGCAAGCGGTATTTGTATTATGTCAGGATGCATGAGAGAATAACCGCAAGCCTTGCAAACAGTATCTGGTTGTGTTACAATGGCAAATATTATCAAATAAGTTAGGAGTGGTAATTGTGCCTATTAAAATTCAGGATTCACTACCTGCCCAGAAAATTCTGGAAAATGAAAATATATTTGTAATGACGGAGTATCGTGCAATGCATCAGGATATTCGACCGCTGCATGTATTGATTTTAAACCTTATGCCGACAAAGATTGAGACAGAAACACAGCTTTTGCGTAAATTGTCCAATACACCGCTGCAGGTGGATGTGGAGTTTATGCAGACGAGCAGTTATAAGCCGACGCATGTGGCACCAAGCCATCTGGAAACTTTTTATCGTGTGTTTGATGACATCAAAGACCGTAATTTTGATGGTATGATTATTACAGGAGCACCGCTTGACTATACCAAATTTGAAGACGTGGATTACTGGGATGAGTTAACAAATATTATGGAGTGGTCAAAGAAGCATGTTCACTGTACTCTTTACATGTGTTGGGCTGCATTTGCCGGTTTATATTATCACTATGGTATTGAGAGGGTCGACAGAGAGGAAAAATTATCCGGCGTGTACAAACATCGGGTGCTAAAAAAAAGCTCTCCACTGTTTCGCGGTTTTGATGACATTTTTGACTGTCCGCAGTCACGTGCGATGACGGTAAACAGAGAAGATGTTGAGAAAATTCCGGAACTGGAAGTACTTGCCGTATCAGATGCGGCAGGTGTGGCGGTTATAAAAACAGAAGACAGCAGACAGTTTTTTATGACGGGACATTTGGAGTATGATTCGGATACACTGGCAAAAGAATATTTTCGTGACCTGGATAAGGGAATGAATCCGAGTATTCCGGCTAATTATTTTCCGGATGATAACCCGGAGAATAAGCCGGTTGTCCGCTGGCGTTCTGCCGGTCAATTGTTCTACAGTAACTGGCTTAACTATTATGTATATCAGAGTACGCCATATGATGTGAGAGACATTAATAAATAAAAAGCTGTTAATGAATTTTTTTGGAGGAAAGAGTGTCGATTTAAGACATTCTTTCTTGTTTTTTTTAAGGTATGATGTTATAATCTAAATAGAGTTTATAACTATATAATTACATAAAAGGAGATTTGTTATGAGGAAGTCAATTGGATTGAAAATCATGGTGCCGTTTTGCATTCTTGCAATTGTATGTGGACTGTGTTCTACATTGATTTATTCAAAGATTGCACAGATGAATCAGGCAACCAAGTCGATTAGCGACAATTATATGACGATAACGGAGAAGACAGGAGAGATGGAGTCAGATTTTATATTGCTTCAGTATAAGCTGGCTCGCTATGTAACTGCATTTGATGACGATGATTTAAAACAGTTATCAAAGGATATTAAAGAAGCTACAGCACGCATGGATAAGAATATTTCTGTTATTGCAGAGAAGAGTTCTGACGGTGGTGAAGCCGATGCTGTAAAAGACTATAAGGCTGCGTATGCAACATTTAGTGAGTCTTACCAGAAATCGAAAAAGGCAATTGATGATTATGAACTGAATGGCATGAAGAATTTGAATGAAGCGGTAGAGCCTATCTACAAGAAATTCCAGAGTGCTATTGATGATATGCAGAAGGTGAACAGCCAGAAAGTAGAGGATTCGCAGGGAGCACTTAGTGCAGCTGCATCACAGAGTACATTAGCATTTGTTGTTTTGATTGCTTTGTTGGTTGTTTCTATTGTATTCTGTATTTTAATGGTTGTAGCAACAATCCTTCGTCCAACCAAACATGCAATTCGTCACTTGAACGGTATTGTACGAAGTATTGAACAAGACCACGGTGACCTTACATCCCAGATTCAGGTAAAAACAAAAGATGAAGTGGGAACTTTGGTTGTTGGAATTAATAAGTTCATTGATTTGCTCCGCGACATTATTATGGAAATCAAATCCGATGCCGTTGAGCTGCAGGGCAATGTAGAGCAGGTGTTTAATGGTGTAAATACATCGAATGGCGATATCAAACTGGTATCTGAGGTAATGGAAAAACTTTCTGCCGGAATGGAAGAGGTAGCAAACCACGCCGACCATCTGAATGACCAGGCAGGACGTGTTTATGAAGCAATGGAGCATATTGCCGGTGAGGCAAATAATGGTTCTGATTTTGCAAAAGAAATTAAAGACCGTGCGAATGCATTGCAGGAGAGTGGTCAGAAACGCCGTAAGATGACGGCAGAGATGGCAAGTGAAATTAATACGCTGCTTCAGAGTTCTCTTGAAAAGAGTAAAGATGTTGAAAAGATTAATGTATTGACAAATGATATTTTGGAGATTTCTTCTCAGACAAACCTGCTTGCATTGAATGCATCCATTGAAGCAGCACGTGCCGGTGAGGTTGGTAAGGGATTTGCTGTAGTGGCTGATGAGATTCGTAAGCTGGCAGATTCAAGCCGTGAGACAGCGAATAACATTCAGGAAATCAGTTTGGAAGTAAACTCTTCAGTAGGAGAACTTGCAGACAATGCCAATAAGATGCTGACATTTATCCAAAATGAGGTTATGCCGGATTATGATAATCTTGTAAATACCGGTAACCAGTATAACGACGATGCAAATCGTATTGATACATTGATGCTTCAGTTTGCTGACAGTGCAACCGCACTGAAAGATACGATGCATGAGATGGCAACACTGATACATGAGATTTCAGAGACGATTAATGATAGTTCCAATCAGGTATCCGGTGTATCAGAGTCTGTAACTACATTGACGGATAGTATGATGGATATTCAGACAAGCATTCGTGTAACAGAGGATGTAAGCCGTCGTTTGGATTCTGAAGTTGCTAAATTTGTGACAGAGGCGGATGTAGATGTTCCAGCTGCCGTTGATTATGAAGATGTCGTAGAAGAATCTGAATCTTATGAGGAAACAGAAGCAGCAGAGGATGTGGAAACTGGGGTAGATGATGACGTTTATCTTACGATTTCGGACGATGCAGAGGAAAGTGAAATTGTTGACGATGCAGCAGTTGAAACGGAGACTGATGTAGAGGAAGATGAAGCGGCAGCATCATATGAGGATGAGGACTTCTCTGAATTTGCTGAGTTTGGTTCTACGGATGAATATGAACAGTTAGCAGAAGAAGATACCGAAGATACCAATGAAGATGCATAAAATCTTTTGATATATAAGTGATATAAAAAGATAATAAAACAGCCTTCACATCATTGGATGGAAGGCTGTTTTATTGTATTGGCAATAAAAATAAACCACCTGCTATGCAGGTGTGTTCCCAAAC
>NZ_QTVH01000047.1:0-7188 GCF_003435975.1 Clostridium sp. AF36-4
GTGACATACCTCCCTCTCAGGGAGATATCCCATGTACTAACCTCCCTGCTTTTCAATTTGTTTTTTGTGATTTCGCAGTGAAGTTTTTTCTCGATTCTATACTATTTGACTTTTCTGATAATGTTTGGACTTTCTGCTTGTGCATATCTTAACACAGCTTAGCAAGAATTACAAGCGAAAATATTTATTGCACACCAAAAGTTTATCTTCTAATTCCAATTTTAGATAAAATAGTCTTAATCTCATTTTTTAAATGTTCTTTAGGTAATATTTTCTTCATAGTAAAATCAAAACCTTTCTCTAAGTTTTCAAAGAAAAACGGTCTGGATGATGGAATTTTTGATGGAAACTCCAATTGATGATTTAACTGAATTGCTCTTGTAATATCTGCATCAAACAGTTCCAAATTTGACTTTTTCAGTAATTCTTCTCCCTTTTTTGTCTGACACAGAACTAAAGAGATTCCCTTCTTCTTTTCCTCCTCGGACAACTCACTTCCCCATGAATCACCTAATGAAATATCCGAAACACGAGATTGTGATGCATAACGACAATAATAACAATTCTCCGTATAATCTATACTTTTCAAGAAAGCATATGTATACATATCGACAATCCGCGAAAAACCAATATCTTTCTCTGTCGACCTTAAGCCAAATGATGTTTTCTCACGAAAATTTAACTCTTCCAGTTCTTCAATATCCACTGATTTTTCTTTTAAATACATCTTCAACAATTCAGGCGATGGAGAACCATGACATATTAAATCAACTGTGTACAAATTCTCTTGATTGCTTGAGAAATTTCTCAATGCTGCAACTTGACACGGTAATCCTATAAAAAGAACTTTTTTCCCATCTTTTAGTTTTCTTTCAATATCTCTATATATTGTTTTGGGATTACTTTTAACGTATTTAGAACCTGTAAATCGCTCAGCTATCTGAGTCGAACTTGTTAATACAAAAACAAATTCTCCCTTATTAAGCATACACGAAGCAACATATCCACCATCTTTAATAAATGAATATATAATTGCTGAAGCAACACCTCCTGAAGAGGCATTATTTCTGATTTCTGGATTCAATGCCCATCCTTCTTTCCAAAAGAGAGGATTAAGCTTATCCACGCATTTTATATTTGGACAATTTTTTTCACACAGCCCACAATTTACGCACTTCACTTCATCAATCACAGCATTATATGACTTATAGTCATCTATAATAGTAATAGCACTCATTTTGCATATATTCGTGCAAGCCATACAACCAGCGCACATATTCTTAGCACACACAGTTTTCATGAAAAAACACCTCCCATGATAAGAGTGTGAATACACTCTAGTTTCTTTCTCATAACACTATATCTTATACCCCCAGTTTTTGCAGTCTTCTTAAATTCTAAAGTTTTTCTAATCACCATGCTTCTTGGTTCATCAAAATGAGTTTCTAAATAAATCCATTCAATAGCTTTTTCCATTAAGCTATCAATAATGTGACCACTTTTATCAATATTTTTTTCTTCATTGTATATAGAAACGATAATGCTAACCAACTTCTTCATTAAATCACGCGCTTTCTTCGAACTTTATTCAAAAAAAATTGCAGCATCGGAATCCATGTTTTTGAAAACACAGCAAATCCAAGCACAAGAATTAAAAGTTGAAAAAGAAATCCTTTTATGTCATCTACAAACATCAAAATTGCAGACAAAATCATTAACAATGACCCCAGAATAAATTCCTTATACCAAATATCATACTTAATATATTTTCTGGTGTGAAACACACGAAACATAAAGACTGCAATATAGCTTATACATGTTGCCAGTGCAGCTCCATATACCCCTATTACTGGAACTAAGATGAAATTTAATAGTATATTAAACACTGCACCAAAAGAACCAGAGAACAAATAACCAAAACTATCCTTATGAACGGTATAACTTGTTGCCATAAATGTCCCCAACGTCAAATAAACGCATCCAATAATCAAAAATGGAGTGTATCTCCAGGCATCATAATAACTATCAGATACATATATTTTCAAAAATGGTTTTGCCAATAATAAAAGTCCAATTCCAAATGCTACCATCGCCAATATAAGCGCGACAAAAAGAATAAGCATCTTTCTTCGCTCTTTCCTACGCATATTATTTCAGCAACCTTTCCTCCGTCTTATCAATTGCTGCTAATAATGTCTCCCCAAAGATGTCTCTTAAACTGTCACGTCCTTGTTTTAAATTTGGCAAACGTGTCTTCATGTTGTGACAGTCACTTCCCAGTACCAACGGCACCTGAAGTTTTAAAAATTTTTTGATAAAACGCTTTTTTTATGTCTGTCGATTCCGCCCGTATTAATCTGAGCGTATAAGGGAAGTTTAAAAATTTGATTCCAGATTTTTCTGCTTTTTTGAAATGAATCATATCGCTCGACATGAGCTAGTAAGATTGTCAACTTTTGTTTCTCAATCAATTTTTTGACATCCACATAAATCTCATCCGTCCACTGAGCAAATGGCATCTCAAGGAGCAAAATATCGGTTCCTTCAATCGTGAGTTCGCGAATTTGCTTCGCATCCCCAATTCCCGGAAAATAATAAACTTCCGCGCCCTTCCGTAAAGAAAGGGGAGTCCCCATATCATGCTCATTCAGTGCTTTCGTTAATTTCCGAAAAGAGTACTCTCTCCGCTCTAAAAAAGACGAAATTTTGTCAAAATGGGCATAAAAATGGGGAGTCAACAATATCTCTTGCGCTCCCTGCTCACTCTCCAGCGTCAACATCTGAAGAGACTCATGTGTAGCCTGGCTTCCATCATCCATGCCCGGCAGTATGTGTGTATGAAAATCTATCATGAAGTATCAAATCCTCCGTCCACACAAACACTTATTTTTATGTCATTTGCAACTTTATCAAATTTTTTATATTCTGTCAAGCAAAATATTTAACTGATTATAATTTTCTAATAATATTTTCGAAACCCGCGTACATCATCTGTATAGCCAACCGCCTCATAAAACCGGTGTGCTCCCTTTCGGAATCCGGAAGAAACCAAAAGTGCATATTCACACTGATTTTTAAGTGCAAATTCATCCAGTGCCTCAAATATTTTTCTGCCAACGCCCTGCCCTCTGCATTCACCGGAAACAATCACATTCTCTACAACAAGGAATGGAGCATCCAATGCAATACACACAATTCCCATCGTGCTGCCAAGCACCTTATCACCATCTGCTGCCACTGCAAGAAAATACTCCGGTCTGTCGACTGTACGATAATAATTGTTCTCTAATACTTCCATCGAAACTCCTTCCGGAATCAAATCCCGGTACATTTCCTGCAATTGTGGGAGGTCTGATTTTTTCATTTTTCGAATTTGAATTTCTTTTTTCATATCTATCACCTGATTTTCATTTTCCATTCGTCAATAATCTCACTATAGTATACGAAAATTTAATGAATTTGTCACTAAAAAAGAAGAAAAAATGGTCATAATAAAGAAAAACTCTTCCTAATAAAAAGAATGCAACATTTGTTGGTAAAATGTTGCATTTTCTCTCTGACACTATATATATCGGCTGTTTTCTTTTTTCCTTAACCCCCTTTTTTTAACTTTTTAATTTTTTTCTATAGAACATTTTTTTCATATACTTCGTCTTTGTCTAACTGCTCAATCCCTAAGTAACGCTTTGTGATTTCATAGGAAGAATGATTGTAAATACTCATAAGCAATGCGGGTGGCGTTCCATTTTTCCAAGCATAATAGCCAAAAGTTTTTCGTAATGAATGGCAGCTGACAGGTTCTTTCATGCCACATTTCTGTGCTGCCTTTTGAATAATCCGAAATGCTTGTGAGCGTGTAATTGGTTCATCTTTAACCTTTTGACTAGAAAAAACATAATGTTCGGAATCAATGGTTTCTATTGTTTTTCGATAATAATCCAGTGCTTCCTTCATTGCACGGTTCAATGCCAACACATTTTTCTTTCCTGTTTTTTTCTCAGTCACAATGATGTGCTCCAAATAGCCGGCAGAGTTACATACATCTTTCCATTTTAAATTTAAAATGTCGCTAATGCGTAATGCCGAGTTCAGCCCAAAAACAATCAGTGCATAATTTCTTGGCTTGTTTTCCTCCTTTTTGTAATAATTTCTAAAATTTTCCAGAGTTTTTTTGTTCCGTATCGGTTGTGTCGTTCCCATACTAACCTCCTTCTCCCTTCCTTATTTGGATTACTTAAAAATAATCCTTGCTGTCAATGCAACATTTTACCAACAAATGTTGTATCAGTGCAAGACAGGGAGGTCTAAAAAATGCTTCGATTATCACTTAGTACAGAGGAATACTTAATGCTTGGCGATGATATCAAAATTGTTTTTTTAGGCGGAAGTAATCATCATTTGCGTATTATGATTGATGCTCCTAAGGAAGTTAATATCGTACGCAGTACCGTATTAGAAAAAAACAATCCGGAATTAAAGAAGAATTCTCCTTCTTATTATGCCGAGCCAAACTTACCGGAAAAGTACCGAAAAAAAAGAGGCACGAAACCCGGTGACACCAAATCGTAATAATAATCAGGGGATTGCAAGCTGCCGGGCCCGCAGCCTGCACCTCTGGATATTATAGAAACTAAAACAAACGCAACGTCGCAAACGGATTTGTGACGGTAAAACAAGGAGGTAATTATTATGATCGTACAACACAACATTACATCAATGAACGCTAACAGACAGTTAGGAATCGTAGGAAACAACTTGGCTAAATCTACTGAGAAACTTTCCAGTGGATACAGAATCAACCGTGCAGCGGATGATGCAGCAGGTCTTGCTATTTCTGAGAAAATGAGAGCTCAGGTTCGCGGCTTGAATCGTGCATCTGACAACGCACAGGATGGTATTTCTCTTATCCAGACAGCTGAGGGTGCTATGGATCAGCAGCATGCTATTTTGCAGAGAACTCGTGAACTTCTTGTTCAGGCTTCTAACTCCGGCGTATTAGACGGAACAGCTGAGAACGACTTCCAGAAAATTCAGGACGAGATTGATACTTTGAAATCTGAGTATGAAAGAATTAACACAGATACAGAGTTCAACCGTAAAAAATTGTTGGATGGTTCTTACAAAGATCAGTATTTGCAGTTAGGTGCAAACAATGCTCAGGGTATTGACGTAACAATCAAGACAACTGCTTGGGATCCTAATTTGTACTTAAGTAAGACAACAGAAGTTGCAAAAAACACCGTTGGGACTGCAAGCGACAAGAATGCTGGTACAAACGGAACTGTTGTTGAAGGAACAACACAGTATGAGTATAACAGTAAAATCTTTACTGTTGAAGAATCTTATGTGGCTGCAAAAGGTAACAAAAAAGAAATCACAGCTGCTGATAAAAAAACAGTTGCTGATGATGGTAAAACAACATACGCAGATTCTTCAGATGCGGTAAAAGCACTTCTTACCAAATATGGATATGCTGCAACCGATGATGGTTTAAAAAATATGAAAGACGATTACGCCGCTGATGCTAACAAAAAGACATCTGTTACCGATGTTGATGGTGAAGCTATCTCCGGTCTTCTTGACAACGTTGACACCATGATTAAGAGCGTTACTACAGAGCGTTCTAAACTTGGTGCTGTTCAGAACCGTCTGGAGTACACCGTTAAGGTTGACGATAACACATCTGAAAACCTGCAGTCTGCTGAGTCCCGTATCCGTGATACTGATATGGCAGATGAAATGACAAGATTCTCAAAAGAGAGCATCTTGCAGCAGGCAGCTACTTCTATGCTGGCTCAGGCAAATCAGTCCAACCAGGGCGTACTTTCCTTACTTCAGTAAGAAATGTTGTTCGTTTCATAGAAAAAAAACCAGTCTTCGGACCAATGTCATTAAGTTAAGAATTTTGACATAATTATAAAACACATCATATTTGCAATTGTTTGATAAATATGATGTGTTTTTTTCTTTTGTCTATTTTGCAGCACAACAAAAAGACAGATTGTTTATCTGTCAAAAAAACTTATAATTATCTATGATTAAGCCACTCTATATGGAAAGCTTACAGATGCCTGGGGGTTGACTTTGCGAGGGTCTTTTCGACCAGGTCTTACTGGTAATACATGCTTTTCTATTAGGTTAATCACATCAGGTGGACTAAGATTGCGTTTATTACGGAGATATTCTCTACAAATATAAATGGCGATTGTAAAGTTCACCTGTTTTGTTTTATCATTGTCTTTCATTTGTTTTATTACATGTGTTGTTATCGATTCACAATAGTTATACAAAAGTAATCGCGCATATATTTCTTGTTTAATAAAATCTGGTTTTCGTGCATGGAAACTTGTTAATCCTATGGCATATTTTAATTCTCTGAATGAAGTTTCTATTCCCCATATGCCGATATTTTAGAAATGCCGATAAATTTTCTGTAAGATTCAGTGCCTGATTCGATGTCAGGCACTGGTAATAAACTATCGGCATTTATTTCAATCCACAAAGCCGCTTGATAGCATCTTCGTCATTGGCATACTTGAATACCACATCATCCTTAAAGACGGAACTGTCACTATCACTAAGCTTATGCAGTGCGTCCCTCTTCATCTCTTCAGTAACCTTTGCGTAGAAACGAGTCGTTTCTATGTTCGAATGACCAAGCCATTCAGATATAGTAGGAAGTGGCACTCCCGCCTGATACAGGTGCATTGCCCTCGTCCTTCTGAAAAGATGTGAATGCAGATGGATTAGATCTGGATTGCTTTTGCGAACCTCTTCTTCACATCCTGCAAATATACAGCTGACATTATCACTGGACATTTTGTTTCTCCGACCATTTCGGAAAGAATAAAACAATAGATTTTCCGAAGTCTTGTCGGGATGGTATTTTTCACAGTAATCTTCAAACTGGTTCGATATTTCCCTGGATAAAGGAGTGATCCTATGTTTCTTTCCTTTTCCGTAGAAATGGACATCAGCCTCCCTGTTGGATGTTGCTTTAACATCAAGGTGCTTGACCATCTCAGCATATTCCTTCTCTGCTATACGCCATGAGAATTGCAGATTTTTTTCACAAACCGGTAACAAGCCTGTTCTGCTATCATCCTGGTGTTCAGCAGACTCCCTCTAAAGGAGATGAATTCCGGAAAGGTATGGTCTAAAACATTTGTAATTTTTACAAGATAAAAA
>NZ_QTVH01000048.1:0-5880 GCF_003435975.1 Clostridium sp. AF36-4
CACAGGCTTATAGCCGCAGAGGAAACCACCAGCTGAGCTGGTGGTCATGATTTGCGCGCCATGGGCGCGCTCTAACGGGTGAAAGTCTCGAACACGCCCAGATAGTGGGAAGTGTATAGCTGAACAGCAAGGGTGTCCATCGTGAGATGGAATCTGAAGGAAGTTGTAAGCAAATCTCTGGTCCAACGGACAGAAATCACATATAAGGCTAGGCTATGAGAGATAAGTTGGCTAAAAGCAACGAAGTCTAATAACTATCACTTTTGTAGTAGCAGAGTAAATGTGGCGGATATATGGAGAGAAAGAGCGTGCACCTTAAGCGTGGAGGTCTCACAGAGGTTCCATTAGCCTAGTAACAACGAACTGTGAGAAGTCAGCCGAGCCCATAGTAGTGAAGAAGTTTCTGTAATGGAAATGGAGCAAAGGGGCGAACAATCAATAAGTTTGAGTATGTCTCGTATTGCAGAAATGGCAGCAGCTACAAGGTGGAGAAATTAAATCAACTCATCAGAGGTTGGATAAATTACTTTAAAATTGGAAGTATGAAAACACTTTGTCGAGAACTAGATGGTAGCATCAGATACAGACTTCGTATGTGCATTTGGAAACATTGGAAAACTCCACAAAATAGAGCAAAGAACCTTATGAAGCTTGATGTACCAAGATGGGCAGCATTTAAAATAGCGTATTGTGGAGACAGATATACAAGACTCGCCCACAATGGATGGATACAAAAGGCTATAAGTACAAAGAGACTAACCTCATTTGGATTAGTCTCAATGTTAGATTACTACACCGAAAGGTGTGTTACTTGTTAAGTTGATTGAACCGCCGTGTACCGAACGGTACGCACGGTGGTGTGAGAGGTCGGGAAATTTAGTTAAATTTCCCTCCTACTCGATTTATTTAATTGTAATCGTCTTAGTCGCTTTTAACTTACCAACTTTAACTGTTACCTTTACTTTACCCTTCTTACGTGCTTTCAATACAACCTTTGTTGCTGATTTCTTTTTCAGTTTTGCCAGTTTCTTCTTATTAACACTCCATTTTGCTTTTCCTTTCACATTCTTTTTCTTTACTTTCAATGTGATCGTCTTGCCCTTTTTCACCGATTTCTTACCCGTGATTGAAATAGATACCTTTTTCTTTGAAGTGTTTGACGATTTTGGTGTCGCAGTATTCTGTGAAGAACCGGAATTATTCTTTGGCGTATCGTCCTTTTTCACATCATCTTCTTTTACTTTGATGACAACCGAGTAGTCCCTTACTGTCTTATGATCTTCTGCATATACTTTTACTTTCAGTGAAAGCGGAGCAGCCGTAAGCTCATATGTCTGCTGTTTTGTATCATCTACAAGTTTATCATTAACATACAGCAGACCAAACTGATCGGCAATACCATATTTCAAAGCTACCGAAGTTGTTCCCTTCGGCACAACGATCGTAAATGTGTCATTGGCACTGCTTACTTCACCAGCCGAGCTTGTCAAAGTATTCAGGACAGCCTGATCACTAAAACTCTGTGTCATATATAAACCGCCTACCAGACGTGCGCTGTCTTCTGCGTCAGAACCACTTTCAAATCGTACCGACACTACGGTATATTCTTTTGTATCTCCTTCCGGCACGATCTTCTTCACATTTTTCTTCAATACATCATCCGGAATATTAATATATTCGGTATAGAAGGCTTCCGTTCCGTCATATGCCAGTTTTTTGCTGGCGATCTGCTTATCACCGACCATGACCTTAATTGTTTTTCCATTGTCTTCTTTCGCAAACTGGCATAACAAAGCGTTACCTTTATCCGGATTTACAATAAAGTTATAAGTGAAATATCCACCTGCTTTTGCATACCGTGTACTTCCGCCATCCGTAATCGTGCCGGCAACTGAGTCTTTTTCCTGTAACTGATGAATGACATCTCTTTCGTACTGTCCATATCCCGGCTGCGTAGAATCAAGAATACTGGCATCAAGACGTCCGTTTTCTTTTGCTGTAAGGATCTGTTTTTCGTCACTCTCTGTATACTTTGTATCAAAATACCAGTAGATTCCATAACGCTCATCATTTAATTTGTTAAATGGAACGAACTGCAATCCACCATTAAATGTTGTGTCCGCATTGGTTCCCTTCAATTTAAATGCTAAGGTACCACTCGTTGTATCTTTCACAAGATAATTGTCAATATGATCGATAAATTCAATCGTCGACATATCTTCCTGAATGGTTAATGTTTCATTTCCCAATGGTGTTGCCGCTTTTGACTCACCATACTTGATCGTAATCTTCTGATTCTGATCACCAACTACTTTATATAATGGGGCTGTCAGATTAGCACCTGCCCAGGTAGTTGAAGCCATCTTTTCTTTTCCTAATCTGGCTGCAAGAACAGTCGGACCATAACGGAACGCAAATACCGTATTGTTATCCGGAAGCCCGAAAGCATCTACTGACATCGGATATTCCATTGTAACAACATCCCCATCTTTCCATTCACGCTCAAGAAGAATGTAACCACCTGAGCTGAATGCCGCTTTCTCTTCCTGACCATTTACCGTAACAACAGCTTTGCCATGCATCCAGTCCGGAACGCGCAATGCCAATGCTGCGGAAGGAATTGTACTGCCATCTTTTGCATTAACTGTAAATGTCGCTTTGTCTGATTTCGTTACATCTGACTTCTGAGTCACAACAAGATTTTTCTCTTCCCATGTTACTTTAGAAGAAACATACTGATTTACGATCAAGGTATCATTAGCATGAAAATAAATACTATCCCCCAATTTCGTAAAGTTCTCCATGCCACTTCCGGTACAGCACCAGAACATGTTTTTGGCCGGATCTTCATTGCCAAATGTCTTAAAGTAACCGGTAGCCATCGGAATGAAATAAGCAGCGGCTCCACTCTCGGATTTTACAGCACCCATGATAGAGTTGCGAAGAGTTGTCTCATAATAATCCGCATATTTTTTATCACCTGTTACTTTATATAACTCTTTTGCCATTTTCAGCATATTATGTGCACAACAGCTTTCGCAGTTCGTCTGTGTTCTTGTTCCGTCCTGATTATTGTCTTTGCGGAAATGTTCCATAACACTGACGCCACCTGTTATATAGGCATGTCTTGTAACCGCTATGTCAAAGAACTTCTCTACATTTGTCAGATAAGCTTCATCATCCTTTGTTAATTCACCTGTCTGTTCCAAAACAACATATCGTTTTAAAGCACCAAGGAACTTAGGAATCGTTGTATTGGCATGTTTACCATTTAAGCAGTTTTTACCACCTTTGGCTACAGTCTTATAAAGATTAGGTTGATCAAACTTGTGCGCAGCTTCCAGATGCTTACTGTCTCTGGTGCATAAATACAACTCATACAGGCAATCATTCATTCCGCCATACTCTGTACCAAGAACCCTACCTTGTGTACCGGCATCCCATTTGCTAACACGATTATAAATCCAGTCGCCTAACTTCTTTGCAACTTCAAGTGCCTGCTTATTACCTGTGTATTTGTAAGTATCAACAAGTCCTGTAAGCATCTTATGCATGTTATACCACGGTACCCATGTTTTTCCGGTTGTTTTACCTTCCAGAATATCAAATTGTTTTTCCACATATCCTTCCGTCTCTATCTTGGCACCAAAGATAAATCCTGTTCCTAATTTATTCTGGCACTCTGCCAGTCCTTCAATCAGTTGTTTGGATTTTTCTTTCAGATCAGCATTTCCGGTCGCTTTCACAGCCTGCGCTATCGCCGTAAGATAATGTCCGACACTATGACCGCCAAGCCAGCCATCTTCCCAGCCGCCGTAAGGAGCAATTCCTTTCGTGTCAAGTCCTGCTGTCTCACGGAATCTTGATAACAGACGATCATTATCAAATTTCTTCAAAAACTCAATATCCGAATTTTGTGCTGTAAGATAATAATCATCCAGAAGTTCCACCTGATCTAGCGCAAATTCTTTGGTTGGTCCCATCTCAGACTCTGCCAGAACAACAAACGAAAACTT
The DNA here is from genome assembly GCF_003435975.1 of Clostridium sp. AF36-4. Classification (NCBI taxonomy): domain Bacteria; kingdom Bacillati; phylum Bacillota; class Clostridia; order Eubacteriales; family Clostridiaceae; genus Clostridium; species Clostridium sp. AF36-4. The sequence continues at coordinate 4,017 of NZ_QTVH01000048.1, forward strand.
TCTCGTCTTTGCATAATCTCCTATCTTCACTGTTCCCTCCAATGTAACTTCTTCATCCGCTGCTCCTTTTTTCGGTCTTGTAACCTTTCCTTCATTAGAAAGAACTGACGGATTAGAGGATTTCCAAGAAATCGTAGTTCCTGAAGCTCCTATCGTTGGTAATGTAAGATCCGATGTAATATGCTTCTCTGTAAAAAGAAGGGATGCTGCATCAGACGTTACCGCCTTCTGTGTACTAACCGTGTCACTGCTTTCTGTTTCTGCTGCCTGTGCAGTCATCCCTCCACCGGATGCCGCTATTCCTACCATCATGGCGCCTGCCAACATGATAGCCAGACCGCTCTTTGCCCATTTTTGATATCTTCTGACATTCATACGCTCAAACCTCCATACATTTTTTTAAAAACTTAGTAATCTTACTATTGCATATAGTAAGTGATAAGTAAATAAAAAAAGTGATACATTTGGTTTGAAAAAGTAAGATTATTATACTATACTATTTTTATACATTAACTACTTACAGTTGCATTAAACGCTTCCATAAGCTAAAAGGAGGATGTTTGAAAATGGAAAATATTATAATTTCTACTGCTGCCCAGGTATCTTATAAATATAATGGTCTGTTTGAATCCAGCTCACCCGACTGGATCCATATGTCTCGCACACTGAAAGAATACCAGCTCATTATCGTAACAGAAGGTACTTTACACATAGCAGATTCAGAAAAAGACTATACGGTAAACCAAAATGAATATTTAATTATGAAACCAGGACATCAATATGGAACGGCACCCTCCCTTTGTTCTTTCTACTGGCTTCATTTTGAATGTCCGATGTTGCACATTAAGGATGAAGCCATTATCACACTCCCCCGCTGCGGTTCTCTATCCTCTATGAACCGCATCACTGCCGTATTCTCCCAGCTTAATGATGTCAACTTTACCTACCGGGACAAACGGACAAACAACTTCTACGCAATGAATATTTTACTGAAACTATATAATCAGATACAGGAAAGTCTGTTATCACAACATTCCTTTAAGGATTATTTATTACAGAATGTAAAGAATTATATTAAATGGAATCAGGCCTATCACCTTACCGTAGCCGGTCTGGCAAACTACTTTGGCTATCATCCCAAATATCTTTCGTCGCTCTTTCGCAAAGAAACCGGCATGACATTAAAGCAGTATCTCATCAATGAGACAATGGAATATGCCAAAGTAGAATTATATAACACAAACCGGAGTATTTTGTCTATCGCACTAAGCCTGGGTTTTTGTGATGGGCATGCCTTTTCTTATGCCTTCAAACATCATACCGGCATGACACCAACACAATACCGGAACAGCCACCATCCGATCTTCCGCAATAGTGACTGACGTAGTCTGCCCGCTAACTACTCAACAATATTACTGATCCATACTCCCTTTTTTATCATGCGGTATCCAATAACCACTTTTGCAATATCTGCCGCCTGTACGATTGCATATACATCTTTTTACGTACTGATAAGTTTAAAAACGAATTACACTCCATCCGTACGATTGATGAGCAGGAACGGAACCACATAAAAGAAATCTGGATTGACAGTGGACTTCAGGATTAGAAGGAAAGGATATTACAATGGCATTTAAGTGGATCATCAAGCAATCTAAATCACAGATACCGGCATTGATCATCGTTACTTTAATCAACGGTATTTATGCTTTTTTCAGCGTGGCATTTGCTTTGCTGTGTCGTGGTATCATTGACTGCGCTGTTTCTCATGAAAAACAGGCTCTGATCTGCTATGGGACTGCCATGTTTTGAGCTTATCTACGTCTACGAGGATGTAAATTTCGATGGGAGTAAGCATGAACTG
>NZ_QTVH01000049.1:0-5555 GCF_003435975.1 Clostridium sp. AF36-4
GATTATATCATTTATTCCAGTGTTGGTGTTACAACTTTATTATACCATCTCAGTCCGGACAGAAGTGGAATACCAACAGGCAAAACTGATTGTAAAACAGATTTATCGTCAGGTTAAAAAATGTACAAGTTGCGGAACAGACGGCAGTGTGAATGTGAAGGATCATCTTCAGAAAGCGGCCGTGCCGGCAAGTGTGCTGTCCCATTCCATAGCGACACCTTCACTGGTTGCCCATATCATGTATCAGAAATTTGCCATGGGAATACCGCTCAACCGGATGGAAAAAGATTTTTACCGGATGGGTCTTGTTCTTCCGAGAAAGAACATGGCAAACTGGGTAATCCGTTGCAGCGAGGATTGGTTTACACCGATTTATGAAAGAATTCATGAATGCATGATTCAGAAGTGTGAGAACCTGCACATGGATGAGACCAGAATTCAGGTAAACAAAGAGCCCGGAAAAAAGGCAAGCAGTGATTCTTTTATGTGGGTTTTGCAAAGTGGAGCAAGTGAAAAAATAAAAGCTACACTATTTCATTATTCCAGAACCCGCAGCAGGAAAGTTGCTGTCGATTTGTTGACCGGATATCATGGATATCTCACAACGGATGCCTACACAGCATACGAGAATCTGAACATGGATGGCATAAAGAACAACTTTTGCTGGTCGCATGTGCGAAGATACTATGTTGAAAGCATCCCTCTCGATAGCAATGGCAAGGAATTGGAAAACTCCAAAGGTGCCGAAGCCAGAGAGTACATCGATCTTCTGTTCAAACTGGAAGATGAGATGAAGAATCTTTCTTATGAAGAGAAAAGAGAAAAGCGTCAAGTAGCATCCCGTGCCATGCTTGATGCCTTTTGGGCGTGGGTGGATGAAACAGCCTCGACGCCGACGACAAACGAAAAACTGACAAAGGCACTGAATTATACCATCAATCATAAGAAACAATTGGAAACATTCCTTGAAGATGGGAGACTTGCTATTTCGAATAATTTGTGCGAATCCCATATTCGCCCATTTGCCACAGCACGCCGCGCCTGGCTGTTTGCAGACACTCCGAAAGGAGCAGCGGCAAATGCCGTTCTTTATACTTTGGTAGAAAGTGCACGGGCCAATGATCTGGATGTATATGAGTATCTGAATCACATCCTGACCATTATGCCGAATACAGATTTTTGTAATCAACCAGAGGCTGTTGACAGTTTGTTACCGTGGTCAGATCAATTGCCTGAAATATGTTATTTGTCAAAGTACCGTAAAAAACGCTCGCCTAGATAAACAGGCTACGGATATCATATCTTAAAATGGGAACTGTGTCACTACGCCTTGTTTTGGAGTGTTTACTTTACATTATATCAGCCAAGGCATATTTTTACCAGTCAAAAAGGCACCCGAAATACACCACACGGTTTTAAATAAAAAAAGGTGCCTGCCACTAGGAAAGACACCTCTCTTTATCCGACATAGGTATTTATATCTATTGTAATAATTCCTGTTCTATACTAAGGACATCTGGAAAAATCAGCTTCGCTCCCTTTCTCTGCAATGCTAAAACTTTTCCCGCTTTATCCTTTAACTCCTTTTCCAATCTACCATCAACACGAACTGGTATGTTGGCAACAGAGTCCAGATACTCATTTTTCATATATTTTTCTGTAATCGGGCACATATTTTGAATCAAAAATGCCTTCTCATGGCCAAGCACTTCTCCAAAAACAATTGTATCGCACCTATGATACTTTTGCATTTTCTTATTATAGATTCCTTTAAATTTAGAAGTCTGTGATGAAAATGGTATCATCCAAAACAGCTGCGTATTACTATCCTGGAATGCATAAAAGCATGGTCTATCATGTAACTGTCCATTTACCTTTTCCTTATTCTGCATCAAATAAGAATCTGGAAAATCCTTAAAGTATTGATCATCAATATAATAAAAATGTCCTATTTCCATTTCTTCTCCTATCGTCAAAAAGAGGCTCCGACCTCTCGAACGGAACCTCAAAACATTTGAACTCGACCTTTTCTAAGTCGCATATCGAGTAGCGACAAACATTTGAACTCGACCTTATTTGAGTTGCATATCGAGTAGCAACAAACATTTGCAGCAATCTCTTACTGTACTTAAAGTATACATTCAAATGTTCCGCCTGTCAAGGTCAAATATAAGTTCAAATCACAGCTTGCGGCTGCATTAATATTATATGTCCGTATCCAACTAGATATTCATTTTACACGATGCTGCTAGACTATTCAACGATTGCACACTATATAACGATTGCCCTTACGATTTAACGATTGCTACTACCGTTAAAATCTGCACTTCTACATCGGCTCATTTGCATTCCCTCATTCGTAGTATTGCCGTAGTCTGCCACTACTACACCTGCCACGATATGCCCATGTAATGCCACCTAAAGCCTTGATTTTATTGACTACCCATAGTCCTGCCGTGGCAGATGAATAGTACTTTTATCATAGTTTTGTTTCTCCTTATTTTGCCCCGGAATGCCCTATTATGCGAAGGATTTCGGGGATTTTGTAGTTTGCTCTGAAATTACAGATTGTGGCAAATCAGAGCAGAATTTAGTAAGTTGTTACTACCTGTTAGTAGTAAAATTGGTAGTAAAACGGGGTTGGGTTACTACTAAGGATTTTGTTATTGAAAATCATATCGTGCCACTTCGTTAGCAACAAAACGCTCTGCATATGTATTATATTCCTCTGGAACAATATTAAATTTGCGCACATCTAATGAATATAAATAATCATTTTCAATATGGAATGTTTCATCAACATATTTTCTCAGAACATCATTATAATCTCTGAGTCTTTTCCTCGCTGCTTCGTCTCTTTCAACATAAAAACGTAATATCAAAAGACGTTCATAAGCTGTCTTCTCTGTATCCATATATGCTCGTATCAGATTTTCAGGTGCACATTCTATCAACAAATTCGAATAATCAAAATCGGATATAAATTCCTTAATATAGTTATTTCCTTCAAATAATTCGTTGTCTTCCAACAATATATTTCCAGCATTATCTTTGGAAACAGCTTGTCTTCCGTGCACTAAACTCGAAAGAATGTTATATGCACTTGAGTCATCTCTAGGATTTACATATTGATGTTCTATATATTTTCTCAAACACCCTATTCTGGCTGCCACATGATAATTTTCATACATCGCTAGTTCTTTTAACAGAACAACTGATGACAGCATATCTTCATCTTTAACTATCTCAGTACATATAATATCTCCATCAACATTTTCAATATAATACGCACAATTTGAATCTGCATTTTGTCTTCCAGAATGTGTCTGAACATAGTCTATTACAGGTTCAAAATCATGTGTAAGTAATAAAACCGTTCTTTGATATAGACTATTATCTTTATCACCAGTCTTGAATAATCTATTTATTATTGCATATTTCTTATTCCTGTCGAACGATGATATTGGGTCATCTAGTATAATAATATCTGCATTCTTACTAATAGCATCAAACATAAACATAATCAATGCAAATGCATGACGTTCTCCCCAACTTAAATGTTCATTTGGCGCATCAAGACCTTCATATGTATTATCCGGCAAAATATATTCTAATATTGCTGATGCGTTGTCCTCTCCATCAAGTTTCACATCAAAATGATATTTAAATCCTGCTAACTCTAAAAAACCATTTATATCCTTTGTTCTGTTCTTAATCTGTTCACTAAGATACTTATTATACTTTGAAATCTCACCTTTTAGTTTTCCAACACTACTCAATAGCTCATCAATTTTTTGATTTACTACGCCCAAGTGCTCAATTGCATAATCCGTTGTAAAATAAGAATCGATTGCAGAAAAATCGATTTTCATTTCAGATAACATTTTCTCTAATTCATTTATATTTTCTCTATTTACTGTTGAGCCATTAAAATCTTTAATTTTTGTTAACTGGTTTAATAAATGAGTAGCTTCTGCATTTAGTTTTATAAGATGAGTTTCCAATGAGGAAGTATTCCCGTTTACTCCAAAAAAAGATTTTAATTGTTCTATTTTCTGCTCATCTACAAAATTAGCTATTTTCTCCATAACAGAAAGAATCAATGTAGCAATTTCAATGCTACCTTTATCAAAACTTTCAGAAAAAATTTGATTTCTTCTTTCCGTTTTTTCATCATCATCTGTTGTACAATATGGACACAATCCCTTTCTACCAAACTGCTCGTATCCTTGCATTCTCCACTTTGCCCATTTTGTAACACTATCATCATCAAAAAAAGGTTTCATTTCTTCAAGTTCTTTAGGTGGATTAAAAAATGCGCCTTTACCTTCGAGAATGCCTTTTGCACTTCTCCTATCCAATTGTTGATTCGAACCAACTTTTATTTTCCCCAGTAATAATTGTAATTGTCCCATCAATTCCACAACGAACTCATCATCAATTATCACAGTCTTTAAATTATGTAATTCTATATCAATTGATTGCTTTGCTGCATCGTATTCAGGAGTTCTTACTAGGACATCAAACGCATTCTGAATAATAGTATTTTTTTGATATACATATGTTTTAACATACTCATCGTTAAAAACCATAATCTTCTCGTTTGTCACCCCGGTTACTGTCGGCTGATTTGCCGTACTCTTTTTCCCATATGGACGCAATGCCTCTAAACCTTTTCCCTCTGAAACCAATGCAATTGCCTTAGCAATTGTAGACTTTCCACTTCCATTTCTTCCAAAAAATATATTCATTTTCTGCTCTTGCAAATCAATATTAGCAGACTTTATATTATTACAATTATCAATGTGGACTAACATTTTTTCATCTCCATTTCAAATTATATTAAAAAACCTAATTATATTATAATCTTATATAGTCGTTTTTTCCACAAAAATAACGCCCCAGCCAATAAAAAGCCAGAGCGCACATCTATCTTCTATATTAAATTGCCTTAAACATTTTCTGCGACATCGGTTTCTCTTTCTTCTGCTCAACCTCCGCCTGTGCCTTTCTAAACTCTTCCATTCGTTTCAATTCTCCCTCAGCGTCATCGAATCCGATATGCGTGTACACATTCATTGTGACTGATATATCCGAATTCCCCATGAGGTATTGTAATGTCTTTGGATTCATTCCCGATTTTGCCATATTCGAGCAATAGGTGTGTCGGCATACATGAGGTGTGATATTTGGCATCTGCACCCAGTAAATGTCATTGTACCTACCAACCATATGATTGAAACGGTGCTGCCAGTGCATTGCCACAAGTGGCATTCCATTATCATCGTAAAATAGAAATCCACTATATCCATCTATGGCTTTCTCCACTTTCGGTGCATTTCTATCCTCAATGATTGCCTGAAACATCTGTGCCACATCCTCCGTGATTGGTAATACTCTTGTTCCGGCATCCGTCTTTGTGGTTTCTATGATGTATCGCATATCCGATGTTCTCTGCAACTGATGGTCAATATTTACAGTTCTGTTCTCAAGATCAATGTCCTGAGATGGTATAATAAAGTTGTAACACCAACACTGGAATAAATGATATAATC
>NZ_QTVH01000005.1:0-148292 GCF_003435975.1 Clostridium sp. AF36-4
TGTATTATTAACCTTGCCAGTCAGTCAGAAACGACAATCCGCCAGTATCAATCGGATTTTAAATACATAGTCCGTTATCTGTGCTGTAGAAATGACAGAAAAAAACTGGATGAATATTTTCAAACAACGGAGTTTGAATTAGACCATCCGGAGGCGTTTTTAGACTGGTTGTCTGCGGTGACAAACGACAGGAGATATCGGAAAGCAAAAGAATTAATAGAAGAAACTGAAGGAAAAGGAGGAAAAATCAATATGTGTGTATTGTTAGATATGTATGAGGAACGAGGAGTAGAGAAAGGAATTTCACAAGGAATCTCACAAGGAATCTCACAAGGAATTGAGGAAATCAACACATTATATCATTGTTTGTTAGCAGATAATCGAATGGAAGATATACAAAAAGCAATCATGGATACAGAATACCAGAAAGAATTGTTACAGGAGTATGGGATTGGAGAGTAGGAAGAAAGAAAACTCCACAGAAAATATGTGGAGTATCCTATGTTGATTTTATAATTAGTTCTCTTTACAGACTTCTTTTGCCATATTAAAGGCAGCCCAGGCTTTTGGCCAGCCGGCATAAAAAGCGGCGTGTGTGATAATTTCAGCAATTTCTTCTTGTGTTACGCCATGTTTTTTTGCAATTGCGAGGTGAAATTTCAAAGAACTATCAAGGATACCGCTTGCCATTAGGGTGGTTACGGTTACGATGTTTCGGTCTCTGGAAGAAAGTTTGTCCTCTCTGGACCATACCTATCCAAACAATACATCATCGTTTAATTCAGCAAATTGTTCAAAAAAAGTGAAGACGGCCATCGGCATGGTGCCCCAGTAATTTGGGTGGCCAAGGTAGATTACATCATATGAGTCGATACTTTTCAGGTATTCTGCAAGAGCAGGTATTGATTTTAGTATAACATGGCGAGTCTTGACAGAGAATTTCCAATATGTTATTGTTGCATCAACTAAAAGTTTACGCGAAGAGAAATCGTTATTGCATGAGGGGAAAGCAGTATGTATGAACCAATGTTGGATACATTTCTTGCCGTTGCGGATTGTGGAAGCTTTACGAAAGCGGCGGAACAATTATTTATTTCACCGACAGCAATTATGAAGCAGATGAATTCGTTAGAAAATTCCGAATTATAAGCTGCATTTGATTCCTTTTGAGGATGACCACAATGGTATTTTGTTGGAGATTGAACAGCTTGGCGAAAAATTTGATTTTTTAATTGGCGTATGTGATTCGCAGACATGGCTTTCTATGTGCGACTTTCTTTCGATTGGACGTTATAAGAAAAATATATTCAAAAAAATTAGAAGTGGAAAGGAACTGACGATGAAAGCAAATTATCATACACACACAACACGGTGTCAGCATGCGTTCGGAGAGGACAGAGAGTATGTAGAAGAAGCAATTCGGGCAGGACTTCGGATATTGGGATTTTCCGACCATTGTCCGTGGATTTATAAAAGTGATTATGTGTCGAATATCCGAATGACGCCACAGGAAACGGATGGTTATTTTTCATCACTTGAAAAGCTTCGCAGGGAATATGAAAAGGATATTGATATTTTTATCGGATTTGAATCCGAATATCTGCCGGAACTGATGGAGGAGCAGGATGCTTTTTTGAAGGATTACCCGGTGGATTACATGATACTTGGACAACATTTTCTTGATTCTGAGAGTGATTTTAATTACAGTGGACGTATGGCAGATGATGAAGACAGATTGATTCGTTATGTGGATTTGTGTATTGAGGGAGCAAGGTCCGGACGCTACTTATATTTGGCACATCCGGATTTGATATACTATACCGGTTCTGATAAAAATTATCAAAGAGAAATGAAACGGTTGTGCGAAGCAATGAAACAGATGAATATTCCGTTGGAATATAATTTGCTTGGTTTGGCAATTCACCGCAACTATCCGGAGGAGCGATTCTGGCAGATTGTACGAAATACAGGTAATTCAGTGATTTTTGGAGTAGACGCTCACAGACCGGAACAGTTTGCCGATAGACAGACATTAGAACTGGCGAAAAAACAGTGTGAGGGAATGAATGTTGTGGAACAATTGACGCTTGACAGATGTAAGACAGAATGATAAGATAACAGCGTTATGTTGCGTATCAACAGGAAAGGAAAGAAAATGGCAGAAGAGCAAAAAGACAGTGAAACAAAAGAGAGGTTGCTAGCATGTGCGAAAAAGGAATTTGTGGAAAAAGGGTACGCAAAAGCTTCACTTCGTGCAATTTGTAGAGAAGCTGGCGTTACGACAGGTGCATTGTATTTCTTTTTTCAGGATAAAGATGATTTATTCTGCTCCCTTGTTTCGCATGTGCTTATTCGTGTTCGGGAACTTATTGTGGCTCATCGTGAGACGGAAGCGGATGAAGCGGCAAAATCGGTTATCTCCAGCGGACATGATGATTCGAGTGAGGTCGAGTTGACAAAGATTTTGGTACATGAACTCTACCGGAATCGAGAGGAAGTTCTGCTTTTGATTAATGGAGCCGGCGGCTCTTCGATGGAAAATGCAGTGGATTTGATTATTGATGAAATGGATGAGCATAATTTAATGCTGACAAAGGCGATGTGTGACGAATTGCAGATTCCGATGATTCATCAAGCGCTTGTGCATTGGATGTCGCATAATCAAGTTGACATGTTCCTTTATATGATTCAACATATTGAGGAGGAAGAACAGGCACTCGCATTTGCCGGACAGGCGATGAATTATCTGCTTGGTGGATGGTATGGAATGTTTGGTGTGCGTGGGTAATATTTTAAGACCTTTTACAGGTCTTTTTAAATAACATCAACATAACAATGTTATGTCAGAAAGGAAAAAATTATGTATTTAGAAATCAAAGATGTCAAGAAAAGTTATGGAGAAGATGGTAGTTTTGTACAGGTGTTAAACGGGATTACTACAGAGGTAGGACAAGGAGAAATGTGTGTTATTCAGGGAACTTCAGGCTCTGGTAAGTCAACCCTTTTAAACTGTATTGGAGGACTGGATACGATGGATTCCGGTTCTGTAAAAGTGGCGGGGACAGAAATTTTTGGAATGAAAAGGGAAGATTTGTTAGAATACCGCCGTGCAAATTTAGGATTTATTTTTCAGTTTTACAACCTTGTACCAAATCTTACGGTAAGAGAAAATATTCAGGTGTGTGAATTTCTGACAGATAATCCGCTTTCGGTCGATGAATTATTAGATACTCTGGGATTGACAGAACACCAGAATAAGTTTCCATTCCAACTTTCCGGTGGACAGCAGCAGCGCTGCGCAATTGCAAGGGCATTAGTGAAAAATCCAAAGTTGTTATTGTGTGATGAACCGACCGGAGCGCTGGACTCAAAGACGTCACGGGAAATTTTGATTTTGCTCGAGAAAATCAATGCGCGTTACGGAACAACAATGCTGATTGTAACGCATAACAACAGTATTAAACAAATGGTTCATCGTGTGATTTTTTTGAAGGATGGACAGATTAAAAAATCGTATACGAATGAAACAAGAGTACCGGCAGACAAGTTGGAGGATTTATAAGATGCAGAAAATTTTAAGAAAAAGAGTTTTACGGGATTTGAAAGAAAATTTCTTTCGGTATCTGGCACTGGGACTTTTAATTATTCTTTGCATGTATATGATTGGCTCTTTAGTTGGTGCAGGAGAAACAATTGTGCAGGGAGTGGATGAACAGGCTGAGAAAAATCACATGGAAGATGGTCAGTTTACCTGTTTTGTGCCGTTATCAAAAGATAATAAAAAAGTGCTTGCAGAACACGATGTGGAACTGGAAAAGATGTTTTACCTGGATTTTGCCAAGCAGAAAGAGACGATTCGTGTATTCCAAAACCGTCAAAAAATCAATTTAGTTGCACTGCGCGAGGGCCGTTTGGCAGAAAAAGAGAACGAAATTGTGTTAGAGAGACGTTATGCGGAGGAACATCAATATACGGTAGGCAGTCAGATTACGCTTGGAAAAATCAAGCTTCGGGTGACCGGTATTGCAACGACGCCGGACTATGATGCTCCGCTTCGCAAAATGTCGGATACGATTGTAGACAGTAAAAATTTTGGTACGGCGTTTGTCGGTAAACGAGCGTACATTAAATTGAAACAGTCTCATCTGGCAGCACAGTCAGAGGAATACTTGTATGCTTACCGTCTCAAAGGAACGACAACTTCTGACGACGTCAAAGATATTTTGAATGATTTTAAAGTGGATGCGGACGAAATATCGGATTCATTCTTTCAGGATTATTGGGATAGAACCGGTGGTAAAGTGACCGATATCGATGATGGAATTGATGATTTGTCAAAAGGTGCAAAAAAACTGGCAGATGGACTTCGGAAACTTAACCGTTATAAAAACAAACTGAACCTTGTGCCGGAAAAATTGTTTGAAAGCGCATTAGAGCAGACCGAAGATGCATTAAAGGAAAATGGCACATCAGTATCGTTGTCTGAGAAAAATTATGCCGATGAGTTGGAGCGTATGATTGCATCACAGTCGGGTATTACTGTTATGGCGTGGAAGAGTGCCAAAGAAAATCTGGATGCCCTTAAACAGTATAAGGATGGACTGTTGTCGTATACCGATGGCGTGGAAAAAGCAGGTGAAGGTGCTTCTAAATTGCAGGATGGTATGGATGAACTGAAAAATGGCGCAGATGAATTTATCGATGAGATGGATGTGAATCTTGCCAATTTGCAGTCTTTTGTGACGGCGGAAGATAATCCGAGAATTGGTGCCTCGGCAGATGATCAGAAAATTAATATTTCGGCAGGGCTTGTGTTTGGTGTCATTTTGATTGTTTTATTTGCCTATGTGATTTCTGTCTTTACTGTACATAGCATTGAAAAAGAGAGTTCTATCATTGGAACTTTGTATGCACTTGGGGTAGCCAGACGCGAACTGATGCGTCATTATCTGATGCTGCCGGTCGTGGTAACGACCCTTGCCGGAATCCTTGGCTTTTTGGCAGCAGTCAGTCCGGTCGGAATCCCTGTACAGATGCAGGATTGCCTTGCGTACTTTTCTATGCCGGAAATCACAGTTCAAGTACCGATATATTTGATTCTTTACGGCGTATTTATGCCGCCGGTTATGGCGTGTGTTGTCAATTATATTGTAATTCGGAAGAAACTTTCAAGAACAGCTCTTTCGCTGATACGAAATGAGACGAAAAAGAAAAAGCAGAAAGCGGTACAATTAGGGAAAATGAGCTTTTTGAAAATGTTCCGTATCCGCCAGATGTTGAGAGAATCCCGTGCGGGTATTACAGTGGCGGTCGGTATGTTTATTGCTTTGCTCTGTATGATGATTAGTTTAGACTGCTATGAGCTGTGTGTTCATGTGCGTGATAATAACATTGCAGACACGAATTACGATTATATGTATACGCTGAAATATCCGGAAAAAGAGGTGCCGGATGGTGGTAGTCCGGCGCTTGCTAAGACGATGAAAAAACAGATTTACGGTTATAACTGGGATGTTACGGTTCTTGGAATCGAAAAGGGAAATTCGTACTTTGATGCTAATGTTGAGAAGGGAAAAGGGAAAGTAGTTGCTTCGTCTGCCCTTGCCCAGAAATATGAGTTGTCTATTGGTGACGAATTTACGTTAAAAGATGAGGAAACGGATACCTTATATGCGTTCGAGGTGACCGATATCTGCCAGTATGCTCCGGCGTTTTATGTCTTTATGGACATTGATAGTGCCAGAGATTTGTTTGGTGAGCAGGATGATTATTATAATACCATTTTTTCGAATAAAGATTTAAAGATTCCTTCCGGACGTTTATACGCAACAACGACGAAGGAAGATATTGAGAAATCAGCGGATGTATTTATGCAGATGATGGTCAGCATGGTCATTACCATAACGATTGTTTCCACGTTAATCTTTATCCTTGTGATGTATTTAATGATGAAAGTGATGATTGACCGCTCTGCATATTCCATTTCATTAATGAAGGTATTTGGATTCCGGACAAGAGAAATTCGGAAACTTTATCTGGATGGAAACTTTTATATTGTACTTGTTTCCGCAATTGTCAATATACCGTTATCAAAGGCAATTATGGATTGGATGTACCCAAGATATCTGGTAAGCAACATTGCATGTGGACTGGATTTATCGTTTGAGCCATGGCTGTATGTGGCAGTTTTTGCTTTGATAATGATTTGTTATTTTGTTATCAATCGTGTACTGGTTGGCAGATTAAAGAAGATGACACCGGCAGAGGTACTTAAAAATCGAGAGTAAAAAAATGTGGTGGGAATTGAAAGGATGTGTTAGAATAGAGAAAATTGCAATGGAAATAAGTGAGTGATAGGTATGAGCCGGTACAAAAAAGAGATTGTTAAGCATTTGTCTGCTCTGATGCAGGAAGGGCCAATTGAAGAAAATAAAAATTATATCCAGCACGGCGATGTGACGGTTTTTGAACACTGCATCGCTGTTGCGGAATACAGTTGTAGAATAGCGGAGTTTCTGCATCTTTCCGTGAATCGAAAGGTGCTGATACGGGGAGCGCTGCTTCATGATTACTTTTTGTATGACTGGCATAATCCGGACAACGGTCATCGGCTGCATGGGTTTTCTCATCCTTATACATCACTAAAAAATGCGAAAAGGGATTATTCGATTACAAAACGGGAAGCTGATATTATCGTAAAGCATATGTTTCCATTAACGATTGTACCACCACAGACAAAGGAGGCATGGATTGTCTGCTTAGCAGATAAAATATGTGCCGGCGAGGAAACAATAAAAGGGATACGAAAAAGAAAACGGAGAAAAAGCAGATGATAATATGGAGCTGTACAATTGTTTTAAGTTTTTTTGTGTATAGTTTTTTGGGATGGCTGTGGGAGTCGACAGTTTGTTCTTTGTATAATGAGAAACAGTTGATTAACCGGGGATTTTTGGTGGGGCCGTTATGCCCGATTTACGGTGCAGGGGCATTGTGCTGTTATTTTGCACTGTATCACGTGCAGAATCCGGCAGCTGTATTCGTTTTGTCCACTCTTTTGTGCTGTGCATTGGAATATCTTGTCTCGTATATGATGGAAAAGATGTTTCACACAAGGTGGTGGGATTATAGTGATTTCCCATTTCATTTAAATGGGCGGATTTGTCTGTACGGTGCGCTGGCATTTGGAATTGGGTGCTTTTCCGTGAGGTTTTTTGTGCAGCCGGCGCTGTTTCGTTTATTTTCCTATATGGAACCACGGGGCTTATTCGTGGTGAGCGTAGTTTTTTTTGTGTTGTTTATTACTGATTTGCTTTTAACGATAGCAAACTGGAAGCAGTTAAACAAGCACTTGGCAACCATTCATGCCTACCTGAATGGTTCCGCAAATCAAATTATGGAAAATTTCTCAGAGAAAATCCCAGAGTCGCTCATTAGCGATGAAAACGGTATACGAGTAAAAATCCGCAGGGTATCAGTCCTTTTGCAGAAAAGAGAACTGCGCTTTTTTGGGGCATTTCCGAAGTTAAAGATTTATGCGTATGATAAGACGATTAAAAAACTTCAGTTGAAAGAGAGATGGAGTGAGTTTCGGGAGCGGAAATTAAAGCGGTAAAGGAGGACGATTTGTGAAAAAAGAGCAATTGGTACGTCATGAATTTGAGCCGGTATATGATAAAAATTCTGAAATTTTAATTCTGGGAAGTTTTCCTTCCGTGAAGTCGAGAGAACAGGGCTTTTATTATGGGCATCCACAGAACCGTTTTTGGAAGGTGTTAGCTGCCATTGTACAGGAGAAGATACCGGATTCCATTGAAGAGAAAAAGGAAATGTTGTTAAGAAATCACATCGCAGTATATGACGTGATTTGGCAGTGTAAGATTACCGGTTCGAGTGACAGCAGCATTAAAGATGTGGTGCCGGCAGATATTACGACTATAGTAGAACTCTCGAAAATAAGGAAAATCTATGCAAATGGAAAACTGGCGGAAAAACTTTTTTCGAAGTATCAGGAAAAGAAGGTTGGAATAAAAGCAATTGGACTTCCCTCGACGAGTCCGGCAAACGCAGCCTATTCTTTGGAGCGGCTTGTTGAAATCTGGTCAGAACAGATAAAACAGATATAAAGGACTACGAATCATAAGCGATGGATCGTAGTCCTTTTTCGATAGGCAATTGCTAATAATTACGGAGCTGCCGGTACCGGTGTCTCGGTAGGTACAGCAGTTGCATCCGTGTAATTATCCGGATTTGCTGGTGTGTTATCGGATGGTGTACCGCCAATGTCCGGTGTTTCCTGTTTTGCCGGAAGTGTTTTGGCATGTTTTACGGCGCTGTCAAATGAGGCTTTATAGGAATCATATTCACTGTATCCTTTCAGCCGTTTGATAGCAGCGTTTCCATCTTTAATCAAGGCTTTTGTTGTTGCATTATAGTATGTTCTCTTTTTCAAGGTATCAATATACCATTTTGCCTTTTTTAAACGGTTTGCCTTTAACGTATTGTTTGCCTCAGTTGCTGCGTTTTCTGCATCAATCTTTTGCTGTTTCTGTATTTTATCTGCCTCATCGGCTTTTGCTTCTTTAATAGCCTTTTCCCATTTGTTTTTAACAATATCTTTTAGTGAGTTATATTTGGTAGCAACTCGCTCTTTATAAGGACCTTGTGCATATTCGTCCGGGATTTTTGCAATAATTGCATTTACCTTGTCATATTCATCTTCAAATGCAGAAGCAGTTCTGACATCCTTAATTTTATATTTTTCAAATGCGGAAACAGCTTTTTCTGCTTCTTTTTTTGAAGCAGATATTTTGTATTCTTTCTCCCAGTTTGATTTTCTGTCATTGTTTTGCTGCGAATAATAGTCATAGCCGCCAGGACGCTGGCTGTAATAGCGTTTTAACGGATTATAACTGATTTCCTTTGTCGAGGAAGATAAGTTTCCACCGGATATTCTTCGCAGTTCAATGGTTTCCGGTAGATCAAAATTTGCCTGTTTTTTGTTTTTATGAAGTCCGTTCATAAAACTTGACCAGATACGGAGAGGATAGGTGCTTCCGTACATACCGGGCATTTTTCGAGGCGTATCGTAACCGATCCAGACTGCCGTTGTGTAATAACTTGAGAAGCCGCAGAACCAAGCATCCTTGTTGCTGCTAGTTGTACCGGTTTTGCCGGCGTAGATTTGATTGCTGTTATATCCTGCATGACCGGTTCCGTAAGCTTCATTAAATGTACCCTGCATCATATCCTTCATAATGAAAGATGTGTCTGCGGAGTAAACTTCCGTTTCACTGTCCTCAATTTCCGGTGCTTCGTAAACGGTTCCGTTTGTTTCGTGTTCAATCTTGACAAGACAGGTACGGGAACTCATTTTACCATTATTTTCCAGTGTAGCATAACCTCGGCACATATCGTTAATCGTAACACCATAAGTGAATCCGCCTAAAGAAACTGCCGGAGCCAGATTATCGGCATAGGAGAGGGAAGAAAACTGCAGTTTATCTAAATAGTTCATTGCAGTTTCCGTACCGACTTCTTTGAAAATCTGGAAAGCAACGGTATTTAAACTTCGCGCTAGTCCTTCGCGGACGGTGACATTTCCGTGATAGCCGCCGCCACTGTTACTTGGACTGTAGCTTTTTTTGTTGGTGTTATCCCAATAGACCTTGTGATCATTGATAACGGTTGAGCCATTAATAACGCCATTGTCAATAGCCGGTGCGTAATCCAAAAGTGGTTTGATGGTAGAACCGGGCTGCCGCTTTGAAAGAAAGGCACGGTTATACTGGTCGTTCTGCGTTCTGCCACCCACCACGGCAACTACATATTGAGTTTCATTGTCAATACACATGGCGGCACTCTGTAACGCATATTTTTTCGTTTTTTTACTTTTCTCCGTAAAAGTCGATAAGGTTTTTGATACGGATTTTTGCAGGCGCTTTTGAATCTTTGGATTCAGCGAAGTGTATATTTTATAACCACCTGCACGAATCTCTGCTGAACGTTTGCTGTATTCCGTGGAATATTTTTTGTTATAAGTATCCTGCTCTTTTTTGGAAGAAAAGTTGTACTGGAATTTAAAACCATGTTCCTTCATTAATTGGATGGCTGCCCGGTCAATGGCATAACTCATCATATAATTTTCTGAGGAGGAACTGGTATCCAGACCGACAATGGTTATTTCTTCATTTTTTGCCTTATTAAACTGTTTTTTCGTGATATAACCCTGTTCTAACATGTTATTAAGAACTTGAAGCTGTTTTTCTTTCGCAAGTTTCATGCTCGCAATTGGATTATAATTATTTGGGCTGTTGGAAATACCACAGAGCATGGCAGCCTGACCAAGTGTTACATCTTTGGCAGAGCAGCCAAAGTAAAATTTGCTTGCGGTTTCTACGCCATAACACCGGTTGCCGTAGAAGTTACTATTGCAGTAGAACTCCATAATATCAGCTTTGTTGTATTTTTGTTCCAGTGCCGGTGCAAGTAAAACTTCGGTTAATTTTCTGCCGAAAGACTGCTTTTGCGACAGCAGATTATTTTTGATGACCTGCTGGGTAATGGTACTTCCACCTTGAGTGATTTCTCCTTTATTTGTAATGAGGGAAATGCCCGCACGTGTAATCGACTGTAAATCAATGCCGCGGTGTTCCATAAATTTTTTGTCTTCGGTTGCTATGTATCCGTATTGGATATATTCCGAAATTTTATTGATTTTTACATATTTATAAGAACCACTGTCGATTTCGCCAATTTTCTTCCCATCTTTGTCGTAGATGACGGTGTTGGAAAACATATGAAAACTGTTTTCGTTCAGGTTTGACAGTTTGTCGTATGCCTGCTCACAGGAATCCTGATACATTGGAAGCATTTTGGCATACAAAATTCCACCGGCAATTCCACCAATAATTAAAACCAGTAAAATTACATTCAGAATTACTTTTGAAAATGTCAGGCAGAAATTCAAAATATGGTAGAGCAGGACAAAAGGGAAGGAAATAATTTTGCAGGTGATGTCAAACCAACGTTTGTCAACACGCATTTGTTTGATGCTATTTTTCCATTCGTTCCATTTGGCTTTCATGTGTTGCCTCCTTCTTCTTTTTATGCAGCTTAATGATATTATGGATCCAGACCCCCAATAATAGGAGAAGAATCCAGTTTACCACATTTTTATAAAATGGCTGCTGTATCAAACAGTAATTTGGTGATGTTTTATTTACATAAATTGTAATCTGTTGTCCGGCCTCATTGGATATGCCAAAGAGATGTGGCAGGATAAAAAATTTATCTTCCTTATACTCTGTTCCTTCATATTGATAAGAAAGTGCTGCCATCGGAATCAGGAGAAGAAAACCGTCCGTCTTTTTTGCAACAATGGTGGCGGTAGTTTTTTCATAGCTTCCGTAGTTAAGTATACGGCTGCACATATCGATGTTCATAAAGAGCAGAACCATCAAAAGAAAGAATAGTATTACCAAACGGGGCAGTAACGGCGGTGTCTTGCGAACCCGCTGTTTCCGTTCTTTTTTTTGCATAAAAGTCCTCCATTTTTCGTAAAGTATTCTTTATTATACAATTAAAAAGGCAATTTGTAAAACCTTATATGCCAATTTGTCCTTCTTTTGATGCTATTTTTCACAGAAGAGGGGTGAAAAATAGAATAGACAATTACAGAGGGATTGGATATAATAAGGACAAATGCAGGAGAGGAAAGATGGTTATGAGCAGACGAAGAATGCATCAAAAGGATGCGATTATTTTGGCAGGATTATTAGGCGGTGTGTTATTGCTGTTGTTTTCTCCACTTTGGGGACCGATGATCTGGCGTGCACCGGCATCGTTTTCAGAACCGGTGGCTGTATCCGGTCAGGCAACAAAAAAAGAAGAAAAAAAAGAAACGAAAGAAGAGCAAAAACAGCTTCCTATCGTAAATGAGGAAGGGATGACGCTTGCAGAGCGTATCAACACGCCGAAAGGATATACAAGAGAAGAGGCAGAAAAGGGAAGCCTTGCGGAGTTTTTACGAAATTATTCCTTAAAAAAATCTACAGGTGTAGTAAAAACATGGGATGGAAAAAAGGCAAAGGACATCACCAACACGCCGGCGGTTTTCAAACTTCCGTTAGCAAAGGAGAATCTTCAGTGGGCCGGCGGTTCCGTGATTCGATTATATACCGAGTATTTGTGGGAAAATCAAATGTATGACAAAATCTCTTTTCAGTTTTCCGATGGCTTTGCAGCACAGTATCAAAAGTGGAGAGAAGGATTCCGCATCCGCAAAGATGCGACCGGCGCAATTTGGGTCAATGGTGGTGAACTGGATAAAACGAGGAAAAATTTGGAAGCGTATCTGCACTGTGTTTTGACTTATACATCGGTTTCAACATTGGAAAAAGAGACGAAAAAGATTAAAAAAGATAAATTGCAGACCGGTGATTTGTTTTTGGATGTGGCGACCGGTGATGCGGCAGTGGTTGTTGATGTGTGTGTCAATGAAAATGGCGAGAAGGCATTTTTACTAGGAAAGGGAGGAAAGCCCGCAAAACAGTTCCATCTGCTCACAAATCCGGCACACGAGGAGGATCCATGGTATTATTACGAATCGGAATTACAGTACCCGTTTGTAACATCAGAGGGAGAATTTAAGAAAGGTTCTCTTCGTCATCCGACCTATTTGGATTGATTGTAGAAAATATGCACAAAAAAGCATGTAATATTGTTATTTTTTTGACAAAGTGACAAAAACCTCAAAAAATCGATAAAAAAGGTTGAAGAATTTGTCGATTGCCTATATAATGGGAAATGTTGAAAAGTTTAGTTAAAAAGAAAATTTCGAAAGGAGTTCATTATGAGCGAAAATACTTGTCTTGAGAAGCAGCCTCTGTGTGATGAGATGCTGCAGAAGATGGACACATATTGGCGTGCAGCAAACTATTTATCCGCTGGTCAGTTGTATCTGTTGGATAACCCGCTGCTTCGCAAACCACTTACTATGGATCATGTTAAAAAGAAAATTGTAGGTCACTGGGGAACAGTACCGGGACAGAACTTTGTCTGGACTCACTGTAACCGTGTTATCAAACGGTATGATTTGGATATGATTTACATTTCCGGTCCTGGACACGGCGGAAACTTCCAGATTGCAAATACCTACATTGATGGAACATACAGTGAAATCTATCCTAATATTTCTCAGGATGTTGAGGGTATGCAGAAGATGTTCAAACAGTTCTCATTCCCATGTGGAGTACCAAGTCACTGTGCACCGGAGACTCCAGGTTCAATTAATGAAGGTGGAGAACTTGGTTATTCAGTCGCTCATGCGTTTGGTGCCGTATTTGATAACCCGGATTTGATTGCAGTTCCAGTAGTTGGTGACGGTGAATCTGAGACAGGCCCACTGGCAACTTCCTGGCAGTCCAATAAATTCTTAAATCCGATCACAGATGGTGCGGTTCTTCCAATCCTTCATATGAATGGATACAAGATTAGCAACCCTACTGTATTTGCACGTATGTCTCATGAAGAAGTAGAGAATTTCTTCAAGGGATGCGGATGGGATCCGATCTTTGTAGAAGCAAAAGATGAAATGAACGATGGTATCGATCCGGAAGATCATATTGCTATGCACAAGGCTATGTGCGAGGCAATGGACAGCTGTATCGAGAAAATTAAAGCAATTCAGAAACATGCTCGTGAAAACAACGATGCAAAGAGAGTTGCTTGGCCAATGATCGTACTTCGTACTCCAAAGGGATGGACAGGCCCAAGAGTAGTAGACGGACAGAAAATCGAAGGTTCTTTCCGTGCACATCAGGTTCCTATGTCAATGGAAAAACCAGAGCATTTGGATCAGTTGAGAGAGTGGCTGCTTAGCTACAAACCAGAAGAACTCTTCAATGAAGACGGAAGCGTTAAACAGGAGATCGTTGATATGGCTCCTAAGGGAAATGCTCGTATGGGTGCTAACCCACATGCAAACGGTGGTCTTCTTTTGAAAGATCTTCGTCTCCCGGATTTCCGTGAGTATGGTGTAAAAGATGTTGTTCCTGGTGAGACTCAGGCACAGGATATGATCGAGCTTGGTGCTTATGTGCGTGACATCTTCACATTGAATAAAGAAAATAAAAACTTCCGTATTTTCGGACCGGACGAATCTATGTCTAACCGTCTGTATCATGCATTCGAAGTTGAGAATCGTCCTTGGAATGCAAATATGTACAGTGATGATGACAACCTTGCACTGGACGGACGTATCATGGATGGTATGCTTTCTGAGCATATGTGTGAAGCATGGCTGGAAGCTTATCTTCTTACCGGACGTCATGGTTTCTTTGCTTCTTACGAAGCATTTATCCGTGTTGTAGATTCGATGGCAGCACAGCATGCAAAATGGTTGAAAGTAACAAACCAGCTTTCCTGGAGACAGCCAATTGCATCCTTGAACTTCATTTTGACATCGAATGTATGGCAGCAGGATCATAATGGATTTACACATCAGGATCCAGGTTTCTTAGATCATTTGGCTAACAAGAAGGCAGACGTTGTACGTATGTACCTTCCACCAGATGCAAACTGCTTGCTTTCCTGCTTTGATCATTGTGTAAAGAGCAAGAACTATGTTAATGCAATTGTTGCATCCAAACATCCAAGCAAACAGTGGCTGACAATGGAGCAGGCTGTTAAACACTGTACACAGGGTATCAGTGTTTGGGAATGGGCTAGTAACGACCAGAATGCTGAGCCGGATCTTGTTATGGCATGTTGTGGTGATACACCAACACTTGAGACTCTTGCTGCTACAACAATTCTTCGTGATGCAATGCCTGAATTGAAGATTCGTGTAATTAACGTAGTAGACTTGTTTAAACTTGAGTCTGACAGTAAACATCCACATGGTCTTTCTGACCGTGAGTATGATGCTCTGTTTACAAAGGATACACCGGTTATCTTTGCATTCCACGGATATCCAACACTCATTCATGAGTTGACTTATGAGCGTCATAATAAAAATGTTTCTGTACATGGTTATCAGGAAGAGGGTACAATTACTACTCCATTTGATATGCGTGTTCAGAACGAGATTGACCGCTTCAATCTTGTTAAAGATGCAATTATGCACCTTCCACAGCTTGGAAACAAAGGTTCTTACCTTATCCAGCAGATGAACGACAAATTGGTTGAGCATAAACAGTATATTGCGGAATATGGTCAGGATCTTCCTGAAATTCGCGATTGGAAATGGCACAAATAATTTCACTGTAAGGTGAATGAGAGGGGGCTGTCAGTGGGCAGCCCTCTTTGTTTTGGAAAAATAAAGGGGAATGAAAATGAAGGTAGTTGCAACCATTTATACAGATTTTTCTGAAAAATTTGGAATCCCAAGGCAAGGAGCGTTGGCTCATGAGTCCGAAGGAATTATCGTATTTGAACCGGAATACCGCATGGAAGAGGCACTGCGTGGTATTGAGAAATATTCTCATTTGTGGCTTTTGTGGCAGTTTTCAGAAAATGTATCGAAAAAATGGTCGCCTACTGTCAGACCTCCGAGACTGGGAGGAAATAAGCGAGTAGGCGTGTTTGCCACCCGCTCACCATTTCGCCCGAATCCGATTGGACTAACTGCCGTTCGACTCATTGGTGTGGAGCAGACAAAAAATAAGGGAGCGGTGCTTCAGGTTGCCGGCGTAGACTTAATGAATGGAACGCCGATTTATGATATTAAGCCTTATTTACCGTATGCGGACAGTATCCCGGAGGCATCTTTAGGCTTTGCCGGTGAGCATTTAATGGATGTGCTTGAGGTAGTATGTTCTGATGAATTATGGGGGAAAATACCAGAGGATAAAAGAGGAGCATTAGAAGAGGTATTGAGCCAGGATCCAAGACCGGCTTATCATGAAGATGAGACGAGAAAATATGGTATGGAGTTTTCCGGGTTTGATATTATTTTCCATGTAAAGGAAAAGGTTTTATATGTGGACGAGATTAAGAAAGGAAACTTGACAACAAAATCAAAGTTGTTATAATAAGTATATCCTATCAAAATTATATGAAAAGGAGTGCGAATTATGGACTCATTAATATATTTAGACAATGCTGCAACGACAGCAGTTAAGCCGGAAGTTTTTGAACAGATGATGCCTTACTTTATGGACACATATAGTAATCCGGCGAGTGTTTACAGTTTTGCCGGAAAAGCAAAGAAAGCGGTTGACGATGCGAGAGAGCAGATTGCAAATGCTTTGAATGCGAAAACACCGGCAGAAGTTTATTTTACCGGAGGCGGAAGCGAGGCTGACAACTGGGCAATTAAGATGACAGCAGAAGCTTATCAGAATAAAGGAAAACACATTATTACAACGAAAATTGAGCATCACGCCGTACTTCATACGACTGCATGGTTAGAGCGCAAAGGCTTTGAAGTGACTTATCTCGATGTGGATGAAGATGGTTTGATTTCGTTGGACGAACTGGAGAAAGCTATTCGTCCGGATACGATTTTGATTTCTGTGATGTTTGCCAATAATGAAATTGGAACGATGGAGCCTATTAAAGAGATTGGTGCCATTGCAAAAAAACATGATATTTTGTTCCACACGGATGCGGTTCAGGCATTTGGTCATGTGCCGATTGACGTGCAGGAAATGAACATTGATATGCTCAGTGCAAGCGGTCATAAATTCCATGGTCCGAAAGGAATTGGATTTATGTATCTGCGCAACGGCGTAAAGATTGGACCATTGATTCATGGTGGTGCGCAGGAGCGATCCCGTCGTGCCGGCACACATAATGTACCGGGAATCGTTGGTATGGGTGCAGCGACTGCACTGGCTGTACAGAATATGGAAGAAAATGCGAAAAAGCAGATTGAAGTCCGCGACTATTTGATTTCCCGTATTGAGAAGGAAATTCCTTATGTAAAAGTGAATGGTCACAGAGAGAAGAGACTTCCAAATAATGTAAATGTATGCTTCCGATTTATTGAGGGAGAGTCCCTTCTGATTATGCTTGACCAAAAAGGAATTTGTGCATCGAGCGGCTCGGCATGTACATCCGGTTCTTTGGATCCTTCACATGTATTGCTGGCAATTGGACTTCCTCATGAGATTGCACATGGTTCGCTTCGTTTGACGTTGTCCGAAGAAACAACCAAAGAAGATGCTGATTATGTTGTGGACAATCTGAAAATGATTGTTGAGAGACTTCGCAGCATGTCACCTCTTTATGATGATTTTGTAAAGAAAGAAAGCGAGGGAAAATAAATGTACAGTGAAAAAGTAATGGATCATTTTTCAAATCCGAGAAATGTTGGCGAGATTGAAAATGCCAGTGGTGTAGGAACAGTCGGAAATGCTAAGTGCGGCGATATCATGAGAATGTACTTAGACATTGATGAAGATACAAAAATTATTAAAGAATGTAAATTTAAGACATTTGGATGCGGTGCAGCAGTTGCGACCAGCAGTATGGCAACGGAACTGGTAAAAGGAAAAACGATTTACGAGGCACTGGAAGTGACAAACAAAGCAGTAATGGAAGCTTTGGATGGACTTCCGCCGGTAAAAGTTCACTGCTCGCTTTTGGCAGAGGAAGCCATTCATGCTGCTTTGTGGGATTACGCTGAGAAGCATGGAATTAAGATTGAAGGATTGGATAAACCAAAGGCAGACATTAATGATGAAGAATAAGAAAACCGTAGTGGTAGGCATGTCCGGAGGGGTTGATTCCTCTGCGGCTGCCTACCTTTTAAAACAACAGGGATACGATGTGATTGGCGTAACGATGCAAATCTGGCAGCAGGAAGATACCTGCACCATCGAGCACGAAGGCGGATGCTGCGGTCTGAGTGCTGTCGAGGATGCCAGACGTGTGGCAAATCAGATTGGAATCCCTTATTATGTGATGAATTTCCGTGAAGAATTTCAGGAAAATGTCATTGATTATTTTGTGAAGGAATATAGAGCGGGAAGAACACCGAATCCGTGTATAGCGTGCAACCGGTATGTGAAATGGGAATCTCTGCTGCAAAAAAGTCTGGCGATTGGTGCTGATTATATTGCGACCGGTCACTATGCTAAGATTGTGCAGTTAGAAAATGGAAGATATACGCTGATTCGCTCGGATGCAAAAGGAAAAGACCAGACTTATGCCTTATATAATCTGACACAGAATCAGTTATCGCATACACTTTTTCCGATTGGCTCATACGAAAAACCGCAGATTCGTGCAATTGCGGAAAAGGCAGGCCTTCAGGTGGCACATAAGCCGGATAGTCAGGAAATTTGCTTTGTGCCGGATAATGATTACGCCGGTTTTATTGAACGCGAGACCAATGAAGTGGAAAAGCCGGGGAATTTTGTTTCGACTTCCGGTGAAATCCTTGGTACACACAAAGGAATCGGGCATTATACGATTGGTCAGCGAAAAGGCTTAGGAATTGCTTTTGGCGAGCCGATGTTTGTTGTGGAAATCTGTCCGGAGACAAATGAAGTTGTACTTGGAAAAAATGATGAAGTCTTTACGGACTGGTTAAAGGCAAATCAGGTAAATCATATGGCAGTGGACCACTTTGAAGTGGGACAGAAAGTGACTGCAAGAATCCGTTATAATCATGGTGGGGCAAAAGCGGTAATTTCAGAAGTGACAGAGGATTCTTTTTCTCTTACATTTGAAGAACCTGTCCGGGCAGTTACACCGGGACAGGCCGTTGTTTTATACGATGGTGATTATGTGCTTGGCGGCGGAACGATTTGCCGCAAAGAAAAAGAAGATTAGCACCATCCACCATCAATTGTCAGAATTTGACCTGTCAGATAGATGGGAGCTTTAGAAAGAAGTGAAATTGTTTGTGCCACTTCTTCTACACTTCCCATTCGTCCGGCGGGTATTTCTTCGCATATTTCACAAATTTCGTCTTTTGAAAAACAAGCATTCATCGGAGTATCAATCATACCGCAGGCAAGCGCATTTACGGCGATGTTACTTGGTGCAAGCTCCTTGGCGAGCGCTTTTGTAAACAGATTGATGCCACCTTTGGCTGCCGAATAAGCAACTTCGCAGGAAGCCCCTACATTTCCCCATACAGAAGAAATCATAAGGATTCGTCCCTTTTTTTTCGATATCATATAAGGCACAACTTCCCTACAACAGTAGAATACTGAAGATAAGTCACTGTTAATTACATTCATCCATTCCTCATCAGACATATCCGTCAGTAATCCGATGTGGGAAATACCGGCGCAGTGCAGGAATAAATCCACATGTCCGAGTGATTCAACCGCTTTTTGTATCAACTGCCCCGCTTCTTTTGCGTTACTCAAATCCCCACAGAGCGAAAAGATAACCGCATCGCTATTTGGTTGTGCATTCATGCACGCCTGTTTGACTTTTTGGAGTTTTTCTTTGGAACGGTGTCCTAATAAAGCCAGTGAATACCCTTCTTTTGCTAACTGGATGGCGGCTGCTCCGCCGATTCCTCCGGATGCTCCGGTGATGACCGCTGTTTTTTTCATTTTCATGCCTCGCTTGTTTTTTTACTTATTTTAGAGCATAAGAGGGTGCAGTGCAAGTAATCTGGTATATTTTTTGTTTTTTTGCAGGGAATTAGAAAAAATGTGCGTGTCATGCACCGCTCTCGCTAAGACAAACGCACAGGGGTATCGGCACGCAAACTACGCGTTGCCTGATACCCGTGTGTTTGTAATGCATTCCACTCGCATTTTTTCTAATTCCCTGTTAAAACCTAAAAATGTACCAGATTGTACATCTTGGTTTTGGTTAGTTAGGGGAGGGCAATAAGCGGTTGGGTTTTGTTTTCTCAGGATTCTAATAATTCAGTAAGAAGAATTCGCAGCGAGTGGGTACAAATACGCAAGTATCAGGCATTGCGTATTTTGCATGCCGATACTTCTGCGTATTTTGCATGCCGATACTTCTGCGTATTTGTCTGAGCGGGAGCGCCCACGAGACGCGAATCCTTCTTACTGAATTACTAGAAACTGAAAAAACTGAAAAAACTGAAAAAACGGAAAACAAAAAAAGCTAGGATTGAATTCTTCCCCATCATCTGATATAATATTAATACTTATGTGCACATGGCACGCAATTTTTGCGGGAGGAATAGTATGAAAAATCGAAGTATTGCACAAATTATACTTATTAATTTTTTTAAGACAATTGGTGTTATTGTATTGCTGTTAGGCGTAGGTGTACTCAGTTATTATCTTACAATGCTGTTTTTGAAACAGACGCAGCGAGTGGAGAGAAGTACGCAGTACGAGCATGTGATTGATGTAAATCCCGGCAGCATGGAATCCAGCAACTTAATTTACAGCTATGACAAGAAGAGCGGAAAAATCGATGCAATGGTGCTTGAATTGTTTGATGCCGGAACGAAGAACATGACATATGTGACGATTCCTGCCAGTACGCAGATTACGATTTCGGCAAAGACCTATAATGATTTATTAAAGAAAAGTTCCAAACTGCCACAGGTGATTACGATGTCAGAAATTTCTTCTTATTTTGAAGGAGATGTCAAATATGAGTATGGTATTCTTATTTTGCAGGAGGAATTAAAAGCAGATATCGGTTATTTTACCGCGATGACGTCGGATGAATTTAACAAATGTTTTGAATGGGAGAATGGCAAAAAGAAAAAACTCTGCCCGACAAAACAGCTTTTGGATGAGGCAGCGAAGTGCAGCGATGAAAGTGATATGAATGATTTGATTGAATCTAAATGGGATTCTTTGATTAGTGATGTGACATTGAGTCAGAAGCAGCATTACAGCAAAGAATTAAAACAGGTCAATCGCGAATATATTCACACATATTGTGCAAAAGGGCAGACGTTTAATAAGAAATTTAAGTTAGATAAAACAAAAACTGCCAAGATGATTGAGAAGATCTGGGAGAAAAAAGCTTACCAGAGTGCACAAAACAGCACGAGTAGTACATCTTCCACGGAAAATAAAGGAACGGTGTGGATTTATAATGGAAGTAAGATAACCGGACTTGCTGCAAAATATCAGAAAATACTTCAGGAAGACGGTTATGAAGTAAAAGGTGTTGGTAATGCGACAGGTAACATCCGTTCGCAGACAGTTATTTATGCAACAAAGAAAAAGAAAGCCAATGCATTGAAGAAATATTTCAAAAACCCACTGATTCAGACGGCTGATAATATGAGCAGCGGCGCATCTATCGAGATTGTACTCGGTACAGATGATGACATACAGTAACGAAAACCGAACATTCTGACAGAAAGCGAGGTGTTTACGTGGGGACTAAAGTAAATATCATGGACATGCAGGTGGATTTGCTGACCAAAGAAACACTGAAGCAGGAAATGCAGAATTTTCTGGAGAATGAAACGGTGAAT
Source organism: Clostridium sp. AF36-4 (assembly GCF_003435975.1). Lineage (NCBI taxonomy): Bacteria > Bacillati > Bacillota > Clostridia > Eubacteriales > Clostridiaceae > Clostridium > Clostridium sp. AF36-4. Next base: position 21,389 of record NZ_QTVH01000005.1, read on the forward strand.
GTAGCACATGTTATTTCACTGGATTATATGGATGCCTATGATAAAAATGAGCTGGTGCGTGAGTCGCTCGCTCATGCAGACCTTGTTCTCCCCGGTGAAAAAGCAATACTGACAAGACATCATGTTGATGTTTTGGAGACCGGCGGTATGGCAGTTGATTATCACGCGGAGTTAGAACTGCTTTCGCTTGCAAACGAGAATAACCGGACAATTTATTTGGTGCTGCGAAGTGAGAAAGAAGCCAAAATGGTATATCGCTTTTTATCCGAATATATTGACAGAGATCAGATTGTCGGTATCTATGTGGCGGATGGAGAAGTTGCAGAGGAGAGTCTGATTAATGACATTAACATGAAACTGCCGGATATTGTGCTTTTATCGATGGAGAGCACAGAGCAGGAGGAGTGGCTTGAGAATAACCGTGCGAAGGTGAATACCAAACTTTGTGTGGTGATAGGAAGTGTGATGCCGCTTTTGTTCCGGGAAAATGTGCCGGTGCCAAAATGGCTGAAAAAACTACATCTGGGAGGTGTTTACCGCTGGTTTTTGGTGATGCCGTATTCCCATTCGCTAAGAAGGCGTATATTTCATAGAAAAATGGACGATTATAATACCAAGAAAAAATTTCGGAGGTAACAAAAATGTCCATATCAGAGAAGCGTATCTTTCGTTCCTATGGTATGATTACCATGGGAACTTTTTTGATGGCTTTGGGAACCTGTCTCATTTATGAGCCGATGTCAATGGTTACCGGAGGATTTTCAGGTGTGGGAATTGTACTTGAAAAATTATTTGGAATTCCGGTGTTTGCTGTGACATTTCTTTTAAACGTCCCTTTGTTTTTTATGGCGAGAAAATTCCACACAAGGGAATATTTATTTCGTTCGCTGTATGCCATGATTACGTTCTCACTGGCATTAGCGGTGATTCCCGTTACCTCCGTTACGCATCAGGACTATTTGATGGCGGCAATACTGGGTGGTGCGTTTCATGGTGGAGGGCTTGGACTTGTGTTTCTTGCAGGAAGTTCCACCGGCGGCACGGATTTGTTAAGTACCCTTTTACATCCGCTGTTCCCAATGATGCGGCTGGCAAATATTATAGGAATTGTCGATGGTATAATTGTTGTTGTCGGTATGCTGGTTTTTGGTGTGCGGACGGCACTGTATTCCATTGTGGCGGTTTTTGTGACTTCGAAAGTAATGGATGGAGTGACATCCGGAATGCGTTATGCAAAAATTATGTATATCATTTCCGACCGGTCGGCAGAAATTGCAGAAATTATTCTGCACCAATTTGAGCGCGGGGTAACGGCACTGCGGGGAAACGGTATGTATTCCGGGAAGGAAAAGCAGATTTTAATGTGTGTTGTTTCACGCCGTGAGGCTGTTTCTATGGTAAAATATGTTAAGGAAGCCGATGAGCGGGCATTTGTGATTGTTGCTGATGCCAGAGAGGTGTTAGGGGAAGGTTTTAGCATCGGTGATTAGCATGCTAAACGGAATCTGTGCAATTTACACAAAAGATTTTTGAATTATTTAGGTATTTTGAATATGGTGTTTTTGATAAAGATAGTGTATAGTATCAGTTAGATGTTTGTGACAATATTATATCCTAGGAGGAATTTCAAATGGCAAGTTTATCTTTAAAAAACATCAATAAAGTATATCCAAACGGCTTTCACGCTGTTAAGGACTTTAACTTAGAGATTGAAGACAAAGAGTTTATTATTTTCGTAGGACCATCCGGATGTGGTAAATCTACTACACTTCGTATGATTGCCGGCTTGGAAGAGATTTCCAGTGGTGAGTTGTGGATTGGTGATAAATTGGTGAACGACGTTGAGCCAAAAGACAGAGATATCGCGATGGTATTCCAGAACTACGCTTTGTATCCACATATGTCCGTATATGACAATATGGCATTTGGTTTGAAACTGAGAAAAGTTGCAAAAGACCAGATTGACCGCCTTGTACATGAAGCAGCTAAAATCCTTGATATCGAGCACTTGCTTGATCGTAAACCAAAAGCTTTGTCCGGTGGTCAGAGACAGCGTGTTGCTATGGGACGTGCAATCGTACGTGATCCTAAAGTGTTCCTGATGGATGAGCCGCTTTCTAACTTGGATGCAAAACTCCGTGTACAGATGCGTATCGAGATTTCTAAATTGCATCAGAGACTGGAAACAACAATTATCTACGTAACACATGACCAGACAGAGGCTTTGACACTGGGTACTCGTATCGTTGTTATGAAAGATGGAGTTGTGCAGCAGGTTGATTCTCCACTTGATTTGTATATGAGACCAAACAACTTGTTTGTTGCCGGATTTATCGGTTCTCCTCAGATGAACTTCATCGATGCAAAAGTAGTTGTATCCGGTTCTGAAGTACGTTTGATGTTTGGTTCTAACTCCATTAAACTTCCGGAGAATAAAGCTAAGAAGTTGATTGATAATGGATATGAAGATAAGACAGTTACCTTTGGTATTCGTCCAGAGGATATTAAAGATGAAGAGATGTTCATCAGCAACTCTCCGGATACTACACTGGAAGCTACTGTTAAAGTATACGAGATGCTTGGGGCAGAAGTATTCTTGTACTTCACAGTTGAGACATTTGACATTACTGTACGTGTAAACCCTCGTACAACAGCTCGTCCTGGTGATACAATTAAGATTGCTTTGGATGGTTCTAAGATTCACTTGTTTGATAAAGAAACACAGGAAACAATTACAAACTAGTCTTAGCACATAACATGTTTTTGCTGGGCGTCTTCTTAAGGAGACGCCCTTTTTGTGGCGTAAGAGTTTTACAACTAAAAAAGGAGGTTATATGAGTGAGTAACGAAAGTAAGAGTAGGGCAGTGCCGGAAGAGAATAAAATGGGTGTCATGCCGGTCGGCAGGCTGTTATTTAGTATGTCGCTCCCAATGATGTTATCCATGCTGGTTCAGGCACTTTATAATATTGTAGATAGTATTTTTGTGGCGAAGTTATCGGAGGATGCTTTGTCTGCGGTTTCCCTTGCCTTTCCGCTTCAGACGTTAATTTTTGCGGTTGGCGGCGGTACCTGTGTAGGTGTGAATGCTCTTTTGTCAAGGGCGTTGGGAGAAAAGGATTTTAAGAAGGCGAATGATGTTGCGATGAATGGTGCTTTTTTGACAGTCCTCAGCTATGTTGTATTTTTAATCCTTGGTCTTACGGTAGTAAAACCATTTTATGTAGGACAGTTAAATGGGACAAGTTCTCCGATTTATGGAATGGGCGTTGACTATTTGAGTACAGTCATGATATTTTCCATTGGTGTTTTTTGTCAGATGTATTTTGAGCGACTGTTGACTTCTACGGGGAAAACTGTGTATACAATGCTCTCCCAGCTTACCGGTGCGGTTATCAATATTATTTTAGATCCGATTTTGATTTTTGGGCTGCTTGGTGCACCGGCAATGGGCGTTACCGGTGCGGCTGTGGCAACCGTAATCGGACAGTGTGGAGCGGCGATTCTTTCTGCTGTATTTAATGTGAAATTTAATCATGAGGTGGATTTGAAAATCAAAGGGTTCCGTCCGAGTGCTAAAATTATCGGACCAATTTATGCGATTGGAATTCCATCCATTATTATGCAGTCAATTGGTTCTGTTATGACTTATTGCATGAATCGGATTTTGATTGGATTTTCTTCGACGGCAACAGCAGTATTTGGTGTTTATTTTAAATTGCAGAGTTTCTTCTTTATGCCATTGTTTGGATTGAATAATGGAATTACACCGATTATTGCCTATAACTACGGAGCACAGAAAAAGCACAGAATGATAAAAACGATTAAAATGAGTCTGGTTGTATCGTTCTGTTTGATGTTTATTGGTTTCTTGGGATTTGAACTGATTCCGGACAAATTACTGGGATTGTTTGAGGCTTCGACAGCGATGCTTACAATTGGAGTTCCGGCACTTCGTATTATTGGAATCCACTTTTTGATTGCTTGGTTCTGCATTATTGCAGGTACGGTATTCCAGTCTTTGGGAAAGGCTGTTTACAGCATGGTGGTTTCGGTTATGCGTCAGCTTGTCGTACTGATTCCGGCTGCATATCTTCTGGCTCATTTTGGCGGCTTGCATGCCACTTGGTGGTCATTCCCGATTGCGGAGGGTATGTCACTTGCGGTATCAACGATATTTCTTATGAGGATTTACAAAAAAATCATCAAACCGCTGCCGGATAAGGAATAAAAATAATATAAAAAATTGTTTTTTTGCAACTTTTCCTCCTTTTGAATCGTCTTATATATAAAGACAATACAAAAGGAGGTTTTATTATGATGAGAAACAAAAGAATACTGGGTGGAGCGTTACTGTTGTCTATGTCATTGCTTGGCGGCGGTTTAAGTATGGGATTTTCAAATAACGGACAGCCTGCTATTGTGAAAGCGGCTGACACAAAAAGCCAAAGCACACTGGCGGGATGGAATATAGGCAAAGAGGTAACCTATAAAGGTTCGGAAGCTACATATCATGCGTATTTATCCGAAGATGGAAAAAATGCATGGATTTATCTTGTAGAAACAACAAACAAGACAAAATCCTTAAAGTTTCCGGATGCGGTAGAAGGAGCTGTTGTGACAAGAGTAGGTTATGACACGGCACTTTGCAAATTGGAAGATGCAGATGAATTTAACCAAAACATTTCCGGTGTGACCGTTGAGTATGCACATGGTGTTGACGGCTGGAGCGAAAAGACGATAAATGTTGAATCCGTTGTTCTGCCAAAGAACTTGACGATATTAGAGTCAACAGCGCTTAGCGGACTTCGTAAAGTTAAGAGTATTACAATTCCAGACGGTGTGCAGAAAATTAGTGCGGAAACATTTTATGGCTGTAAGAGTCTTAAGGAAGTGCAATTGCCAAAATCACTTGCTTCCTTTGACAATTACACATCCTTTTCCGCCTGTCCGAAACTTTCCAAAGTCACACTTTCGAAGGAAAATAAAAGTTTTAAAATGCAGAAAGGCCTGTTATTAAATAAGAAGGGGACAAAGCTTATCTGGGCAGTGCCGGCGAAAAATAAAATTACAGTTCCTGATAGTGTTACTTCGATTGCGGATAATGCACTCAAAGCAGGAAAAGCAACAAGTGTTTATCTTGGCAAGAAGGTGAAAATAATTGGTAAAGATGCCATTGCCGGAAAGAAGATAACGAAGGTAAGTATTTCTAAGAAAAACAAACGCTTGGGAAAACAGGGACAGTGCATTTACGAGAAAAAGAGTGGTAAGTTATTAATTGCTGTTGCGAAAAAGAATGTAGTAAAAATAGGAAATAAGGTAAAACTGATTAGTGAGGATGCTTCTCTTTGCGGCAGTCGTCAGTTGAAGAAATTGGATATCGGGGCAAGTGTAAAGACATTACAGGGAGCATGGGGTGAATTTTATCGTGCCGGTTATGTGACGACGACAAAAGTTTATTTTCGTTCTAAGAATCCACCGAAACTGACACAGAATAATGATAAAAATTATTGTTATCTTCCAATTTTCAGAGATGTGTATGTGCCGAAAGCATCCTTGAAAAAGTACAAAAAATGGTATAAGAAAAATGATGCCCTTCAATTTGTGAAGCTTAAGACCTTTTGACAATAACCCGAATAAATGATACAATGGGGAGAAATGAGGTGTTGTGAACGAAAAGTACAAAAGGAGCATTTAAGGAGGGGCATAAATGATATCAAACCAGATTTTGCAAAATACAATTGATGGTGTAAAAGGAATTACAAAAATAGACCTTAGTGTAGTGGATGCCGATGGAAATGTATTGGCAGAGACGGCAGGTGACAGTGAAGATTACTGTGCGACTGTTAAGATATTTGCGGATTCGCCGGCAGACAGTCAGGCGATTTTGGGATACCAGTTTTTTAAGGTTTATGATGAGAGCCAGCTAGAATACATTGTTGTGGCAAAGGGAGAGGCCGAGGATGTATATATGATTGGAAAGATTGTTGTATTCCAGATTCAGAACTTATTAGTTGCCTATAAAGAACGTTATGACAAAGATAACTTTATTAAGAATCTTTTGCTTGATAACCTCCTTTTGGTTGATATTTTTAACCGTGCGAAGAAACTTCATATCGAGATGAACGCACGCCGGGTTGTTTATATTGTAGAGACAAGTAAGGAAAAAGATAATGGTGCCTTAGAGACTGTACGCAGCATGTTTGCCGGTGGCAACAAGGATTTCATCACGGCAGTGGATGAGAAAAACATCATTATCGTAAAAGAAATTAAGGACAAAGATACTTACGAGGATTTGGAGAAAACCGCACAGGTTATCGTAGATATGTTAAATACTGAGGCAATGGCACGTGTACGTGTGGCGTTTGGAACGATTATCAAGGATATCAAGGAAGTTTCAAGATCCTATAAAGAAGCGAAGATGGCACTGGATGTTGGAAAGATCTTTTACAGTGACAAAAAGGTAATGGCGTATAGTAATCTGGGAATTGGACGGCTGATTTACCAGCTTCCGCTGCCACTTTGCAAAATGTTTATTAAAGAAATTTTCGATGACAACACACCGGATAATTTCGACGAAGAAACCTTGACGACAATTAACAAGTTCTTTGAAAATAACTTAAATGTTTCGGAAACATCGAGACAGCTTTACATCCATCGAAATACGCTTGTTTATCGTTTGGATAAATTGCAAAAGAGCACCGGACTTGATTTGCGTGTGTTTGAGGATGCGATTACATTCCGCATTGCGTTGATGGTTGTGAAGTATATGAACTATTTGGAGACCATTGAGTATTAATTGACGAGAGAGGTTTTGTATCATGGAAACAAAGAAAAAGGTGATACCTATTATTGCAATGGATCATATCAGTAAGCAGTATTCTACAGGTGTGGAAGCGCTAAGTGATGTATCCATTCGCATTCATAAAGGCGAATTTGTATTCGTAGTTGGTAAAAGTGGATCTGGCAAGTCCACTTTTATTAAATTGCTTTTAAAAGAGTTAAATCCGACCGAAGGCCGTATATTTGTCGGTGGCAGACAGGTGACGAATTTGAAGCGCAAACAGGTTTCGTTATACCGGAGAAAGATTGGTGTGGTATTTCAGGATTTTCGTCTATTAAAGAATAAGACGGTATTTGAAAATGTTGCCTTTGCACAGGAAATCATCGGCATGACCAAAAGGGATATTGCAAGAAATGTTCCAATTATGTTAGAGATGGTTGGGTTAAAAGGGAAAGAGAAGATGTATCCGCACGAATTATCCGGCGGAGAGCAGCAGCGTGTAGCGATTGCCAGAGCACTGATTAACCAGCCGACCATTTTGCTGGCGGACGAGCCGACGGGAAATCTTGACCCCAAGACAGCATGGGATATTATGATGTTGTTGGAGGAAGTAAACAAAATGGGTACAACAGTTGTTGTTGTAACTCATAATAATGATGTTGTGGATGTCATGCAAAAGCGTGTTATAAATTTAGAGGATGGCGTTTTGGTAAGAGATGAAAAGAAAGGTGGTTATCAGGTTGAAGGGGATTAATTTATTTTTTCACAGCATCAAACAAGGACTAGCAAATCTGAGAAAAAACCGGATGTTTACCCTAGCTTCCATGGGAACGATTGCAGCCTGTCTATTTGTATTCGGCTTGTTTTATTTTGTGCTTAGTAATTTTCAGAATATTCTTCACTCGGCAGAACAGTCAGTGGGAATTTCTGTATTTTTTGAAGAAAATCTTTCGGAAAAACAGATTGCTGATATTGGACAAAAAATTGAGAAAAGAGATGAAGTGGAGCGGATAGAATACATTTCTGCTGCACAGGCATGGGAAGACTTTAAACAGGAAAACTTTTCTAAGACACCGGAACTGGCAGAAAGCTTTGGGGATGATAATCCGTTAGCGGAATCAGCATCTTATGCTATTTACTGCAAGGATTTGGAACGACAGTCTACGTTAGTAGAATACTTAAAAAACGTAAAAGGAATCCGAAGGATTAAGGAAGCGGATGAAATCGAAGAAGGCTTTTCGAGTGTTAATAAACTGGTTGGTGGTGTGTCACTGGTGCTGATTGTTGTGCTTTTACTTGTATCCGTATTTTTGATTCATTCGACAATTGCGACCGGAATCGCCGTAAGAAAACCGGAAATTGCGATTATGCGTCTGATGGGAGCGTCTGACTTTTTTATCTGGGCGCCGTTTATTGTGGAAGGCATAGTGATTGGTTTGATTGGTTCAATTCTTCCGCTTATTGTGCTTGGAATTTCGTATGGACGGATTCTTACTTATATAACAACACATTTTTCTCTTTTTTCGGAGGGACTTGCTTTCCTTACGACAGGAGAAGTTTTTGTGATGTTAGTTCCGATTTCACTGATTTTGGGTGTTGGAATTGGATTCTTTGGCAGTTTTATTACGGTGCGGAGAAATTTAAATATTTAGGAAGTGATAAAGATGAGAAGAAAATGGCTGTTGTGTGGCATATTGTGTGGCGTTGTGTCGCTTTCTGTGTTTGGACAAAACGTAGGTGCCACAAACTATGACAAGCAGATTAAAGAAACAGAAAAACAGCAGAAAGAATGGGAAAACAAGGCGGATAGTCTGCAAAAGGAAATTGAAGAGATTCAGGCCGATAAAGACGATACCTTAAAATATATTGAGAAGTTAGATAAAAAAACAGCATCTCTGGAAGAAGAATTAGAGAAACTTCATGCACAGGTTACGTCGTCTGGAAAAAAGTTAAAGGCAATTCAGAAGGAATTAGCAAAGGCACAGAAGGAAAAAGAAAAGCAGTATACGACGATGAAGCGGCGCATAAAATATATGTATGAAAATGGAAATCAGGAATATCTTGATATTATATTTGGAGCAAAAAGTATTTCTGATTTGTTGAACCGCTCAGAGTATGTTGAAAAAATTTCCGAATATGATAACAAAGTGTTTGCGCATTTTAAGAAGGCAGCACTTACGGTGCAGCAAAAGGAGAAACAGCGTGAACAGCAGACAAATGAGTTAAAGGAATTAGAAACAAAAACAAGGGAAGAAAAGCAAGCGGTGTCCGAGTTAAAGGCGGATAAAAAAACAGAATTGGATAAGATTGATAAAGCGATGGAAAAATCGCAGGATCAAGTAAGTGAGTACACGAAAAAAGCGCTGGAAGCGGAAAATCAGGTGGAAGCACTGCTTCAGAAAAAACAGGATGAGATTGACCGTGAAATGGCGGCAGGCGGCGGAAATTCCGGCGGCAGCACAACAGGACTTGGCTGGCCGTTAAAAGGTGGCGCCGGACGTATTTCTTCGGGATTTGGTGGCAGAAAAAGTCCGACTGCAGGTGCCAGCACATATCATAAAGGTGTCGATTTGGCTGCACCTTCGGGAACGCCGATATTAGCAGCCGGCAGCGGAAAAGTAGTGACCGCTACGTATAGTTCGAGTGCCGGAAATTATATTATGATTTCGCATGGCAACCGTTTGTATACGGTATATATGCACTGTTCCAGACTTGCAGTGAGTGCCGGAAAACAGGTAACAAAAGGACAAGTAATCGGGTATGTTGGCTCGACCGGTATATCGACCGGAGCACATCTCCATTTTGGTGTTACGAAAAATGGAAGTTATGTGAACCCGTTAAATTATATTTCGAGATAATGGAGGATTGTGAAAGATGAGGAAAAGACGAGGCAGTGGTTTTTTTGCCGGAATATTTGTTGGCGTATTGTTTTCTATGACATTTTTTCTTGTCATGTATTTTTTAGATATACAGATTCTGCCGGCGTCCTCTCTTGCGTCGGATATTAGAAACCGTGCAGAAATTGTGGAATCGTACATTGACAGCTATTACTGGAAGGACGATGTATCGGATCAAACAATTTCGGAATATGCCGCAAAAGGAATGGTAGCGGCACTTGGCGATAAGTATTCAGCGTATTTTACCAGTGAAGAATTAAAAAGCAGTATGGAAGATGTAGAAGGAGATTACGAGGGAATCGGTGCAAGTGTGCGCTACGATGAAAAAACAAAAAACAAGACGATTCAGGAAGTGCAGAAAGGCAGACCGGCACAGAAAGCCGGATTAAAAGCCGGAGATATTCTGCTTTCTGTAAATGGCGAGGACGTAACAAAATTGTCATTAAATGATACGATTCAGAAGATTAAAGGAAAAGAAGGAAAAAAATCAGAACTCGTTGTTTTGCGGGAAGAAAATGGAGAAAAGATAAAGAAGAAAATTACGGTGACCTGTGAAAAGATTGTTAATCAGACGGTTACACATCGGATGTTGTCCGGGAAAACCGGTTATATTGCCATTACTTCTTTTACAAAGGAAACGGTAAAACAATACGAGAATGCGCTTTCTGACTTAGAGAAGAAGGGACAGAAGGGATTGGTTGTAGATTTGCGAGGCAATGGCGGTGGTTCACTGACGGCGGTTGTGGATATTCTTGACCGGATGCTTCCAAAAGGAAAACTGATAACGGAAAAAAATAAGGTAAATGGTGATAAAGTATATACCTCAACCGATGAAAAGCATTTTGATAAGCCGGTGACAGTTTTGATTAATGGGGGAAGTGCCAGTGCTTCGGAAGTTTTTGCCGGCTGTATGCAAGACCGGAAAGCGGCTTCGTTAGTCGGTGTGAAAAGTTTTGGGAAAGGAATTGTACAGACTATTTTTTCTCTGGAAAAATCGTGTGGTGGCGGAATTAAACTGACAACCGGGGAATATTTGCTGCCAAGCGGCAGATGTATTCAGGGCAAAGGGTTGACTCCGGATGTGGAAGCAAAGAATCCTTCTGATTTGAAGCAATTCGGTGGAAAAGACGATTACCAGCTGCAAAAAGCAGTGGAAGTGATAAATGAAAAAACAGCCGAATAAGTAAAAGACACAAAAATTTCACATTTTGTGTCTCTCCTAGAGTTGCGTTAGCGAATCAAACGGTGTTATACTCGACTAATAGTCATTTTAGAAAAAGGGAGGAACTTTCAGATGTTATCTAAGTTCAGTGTTCGCAAACCATTTACCGTATTGGTTGCGGTTGTTATATGTCTGGTACTCGGATTTTTGTCATTTCAAAATATGAGTACGGATTTTCTGCCAAATATGGAATTTCCGTATGCACTTGTTATGACTACATATCCGGGAGCAAGTCCGGAAGAAGTAGAAAAGGCTGTTTCCGAACCGGTGGAGCAGGCGATGGAGCGTATCAACAACGTCAAAGAACTGCAATCTATTTCCATCCAGAATATGTCAATGGTTGTTATGTCATTTAATGATGGAACGGATATGGGTTCTACAGTTGTAGATATGAGAGAAAGCCTTGATATGGTGACATCGCAGTTTGATGATTCCATCGGAAATCCGACAATTATGAAAATGAATCCCGACATGATGCCGATTATGGTGGCGGCACTGGATTATGATAAATTAGACAGTGCGGAAGTTACGAAAAAGGCGGAAAAGGAAATTATTCCGGAATTGGAGAGTGTGGAGGGAGTTGCCTCTGTCAATGAATCCGGTTCTATTGAGAAAAAGATTCAGGTCATTATTCAGCAGGATAAGATTGACAAGATGAATGAGCTTGTGCAAAAGGCGATTGAAGGAAAATTAAGTGATGCACAGGATAAGATTGATGAAGGAAAGAAGAAACTGGAAAATGGCAAAAACAAATTAAAGAATGGAAAAGAGACCGCCGCCGATAAGATGGCGAAGGGAGAGACGAAACTTAGTCAGGCATCGGATAAAATTAAGGATGGCCTGAAAGTTATTAATGAAAATATTACGAATATTAAAAAGCAGCAGGCAACGCTTAAAAAGAGTGAAAAACAGTTAAATACGGGGCTTGCCTCGCTCGCTGCCAATAAAACAAAACTGACAAATACAATTAAGACACTGACGGCGACGCAGACGCAGCTTACGACACTGAACACGACGCTTGAAAAGCTCAAAGTTCAGGAGACATCTCTGAAAACGCAGCTTGAGAATGTCGGTGGGAATTCACAGGAACTGAGTACTTCTTTAGCGTCGGTTCAGGCACAGTTACAGGTTGTCCGTGGCAAATTGAAGGATGCCGGCATTACGGAAGAAATGCTTCCATCCAAAGTAAACGAAGTGAATACGGCACTTACTTCAGCAAACAGCGGACTTAAGCAGGTGGAAACCCAAGAGAAAACGCTGGCAAAGAATAAAGCCAAAATTACAGCGGCAAAGAAAAAAATCAATGCCGGTCTGAAAAAACTAAATGCAACAAAGAAGAAATTAGAGAAAGGTCAGATTTCGACAACGGAAGCGACCGAACAGCTAAATAAACAGAAAATTCTTTCCAGTATCCAGTTAAGTGTTTCGGAAGCACAAATGGATAATGGAAAAAATAAGTTAGATGAAGCAGATAAACAGTTAAAGGACTCGAAAAAAACGACAAAAAGTAATGCGAACCTGAAAAAAATCATTACAAAGGAAATGGTTGAAAATGTATTAAAAGCGCAGAACTTTGATATGCCGTCCGGTTATATTACCGAAGGAGATGCTTCTTACCTTGTACGTGTAGGTGATAAGATTCAATCCGAGAAAGAAATCAAAAACCTCGTTGTCTGCGATATGGATTTGGATGGTTTAGACCCGATTAAACTTTCAGATGTGGCAGATATTGCGGTTACGGATAACTCGGATGATGTGTATACCGTAGTAAACGGCAACCCGGCGGTACTTGTTACGTTACAGAAACAGTCCGGATTTTCAACCGGAGACGTAACGAGTGCACTGACGGAACGTTTTGACCAGTTGCAGAAAGACAATCAGGGACTGCATGTTTCTGTTTTGATGAATCAGGGGGTATACATTGACCTTGTAGTGGATGCTGTAGTGCAAAATCTTTTGCTTGGTGGGTTGCTTGCTATTTTGATTCTGCTGTTTTTCCTGCGCGACTGGCGGCCAACCTTTATCGTTGCCTGCTCGATTCCGCTCAGCGTAATTGCAGCAGTTGTAGCGATGTACTTTAGCGGTGTAACACTGAATATTATTTCCTTATCCGGTTTGGCACTTGGTGTTGGTATGCTTGTGGATAACTCGGTTGTCGTAATTGAAAACGTTTTCCGTCTTAAGCAGCATGGGATTTCAACGAAGCGTGCAGCAATTGAGGGAGCAAGCCAGGTGGCAGGAGCTATCGTGGCATCTACACTGACAACGGTTTGTGTGTTCGCACCGATTATTTTTACAGAAGGTGTGACAAAGCAGTTATTCGTCGACTTGGCGCTTACCCTTGCTTACACACTGGGAGCAAGTCTTCTTGTAGCACTTACCTTAGTTCCGGCAATGTCGGCCGGATTAATTAAGAGAAAGCCAAAGAAAGAGTCAAAGATTATTGCGGCAGTTCAGCGTGCGTATGGCAGGGCAATTCAATGGGTGCTGCGGTTTAAGTGGCTTGTTTTGGCTGGCTCGGTTGTTCTCCTTATATTGTTTGCGGCATTGGCAGCCGGCAGAGGATTTTCCATGATGCCGGATATGGAAAGTACGCAGATGACGGCTACGCTTACGATGGATAATGGAACAAAACTGGCGGATACGAAAAAAGCGTCCAATCAAGTGGTTGAAAAAATCCGTGAGATTTCGGATGTTGAATCAGTTGGTGCCTATACAGGAACGGGTTCATCCATGTCGATGCTTACCGGTTCCGGCGGTGAAAATACCGTAACTATGTATATCATTTTGAAGGACGATAGGCAGTTAAGCAATGAAGAAATCACAAAACTGATTACGGAAAAAACGAAAAATATTGAGGGGAAAGTAGAAGTAAATGCTTCTGCGATGGATATGAGTGCCCTGATGGGCGATGGTGTCACCATCAATATTAAAGGAAAAGATTTGGATAAATTGCAGACGATTTCGGAAGATATGATGAAGAAACTTGAAAAAGTAGATGGTCTTGATAACATTACGAATGGTCTGGAAGATGCCGGTAAAGAGTACCGCATTACTGTGGATAAAGCGAAAGCAATGCGTTATTCACTTACGGTGGCTCAGGTTTATCAGCAGATTTATGCAAAAGTAAAAGAGGCTTCTTCGTCTTCTACGGTATCGAATGATACCGATGATTTAGGTGTTTATGTCAACTCGGCGGAGGATGAGGACTTGACAAGAAATGATGTCAAAAATCTGAAAATTGATTACACCGATTCGATGACTCAGAAGACAAAAAAGGTTTCTCTTAGTAAGATTGCTGATTTTAGCACTGCGGATTCGCCAAAATCGATTTATCGCAAAGGGCAGACCAGATATATTGCTGTAAAAGCGGATATCAAGGATGGTTATGTGGTAAGCGACGTTTCGAGAGAGGTTGAAAAAATCGTAAACCAGACAAAGAAACCGGCCGGTTATGAAATGGAATTAGATGGTGAAAATGAAGCAACCACAGAAGCAATGGGACAGGTGCTTTTGATGATGGTACTTGGTGTGCTTTTGATGTATTTGATTATGGTGGCACAGTTCCAGTCGCTGTTATCTCCATTTATCATTTTGTTCACGATTCCGCTTGCCTTTACGGGAGGTTTCCTTGGACTGTGGATTTCGGGAAGTGACGTCAGTGTCATTGCCATGATTGGATTTGTAATGCTTTCCGGTATTATTGTAAACAATGGTATTGTGCTTGTGGATTATATCAATCAGTTACGCCGAAGCGGTGTCGAGAAACGACAGGCAATTGAGGAAGCAGGCGTAACGAGACTTCGTCCGATTCTGATGACGGCATTGACGACGGTACTTGGTTTGATTCCAATGGTTGCCGGCAGCAGTATGGGAGCGGATATGACAAGACCGATGGCAATTGTTACGATTGGTGGTCTGGTATATGGTACGCTGCTTACGTTGTTTGTTGTACCATGTATTTATGATTTGTTAAACCGCAAAAAAGATATGAGAGAAAAAACAGTAGATGAAGAATCTATGATAGAAGAAGCAATGGACGAAAAAGAATAAGAACAGATTGGAGGAAGGATTATGAATGCACCGATTGGCGTGTTTGATTCGGGAATTGGCGGATTGACAGTGGCAAAAGAGATTATGCGGCAGATTCCGGGGGAAAGTCTTGTTTATTTTGGAGATACAGCCCGTGTGCCATATGGTTCCAAATCAAAAAATACAGTTTGTAAATATAGCAAGCAGATTGCTAAATTTCTCCTGACACAGGATGTTAAAGCAATTGTAATTGCCTGCAATACAGCCAGTGCACTTGCCAGAGAGGAACTTGAAGATATGGTGGATGTGCCGGTGATTGACGTGGTGCAGCCGGGAGCGAGAATGGCGGCGGCATCGACTAAGAATAACAAAATTGGCGTGATTGGAACCCAGAGTACAATAAAAAGTGGAATTTATGAGAGCTATCTTCACAAAATAAATCCGGAATTGACGGTAGTGAGTAAAGCGTGTCCGCTATTTGTACCTCTTGTGGAAGAGGGGCTGTTTGAAGACCGTATTACGGAAGATGTTGTTTCCAGATATCTGCATGATATGAAAGAGTATGAGATTGATGCGCTTGTTTTGGGATGTACTCATTATCCGCTTTTGCGCGGTGTGATTGGGCGTGAAATGGGTGAGTCGGTAAAACTGGTGAACCCTGCTTATGAAACGGCAAAATCGTTAAAGGATCTGTTAAAGGAAAAAGATTTACTGAATGTATCCGGTGAGAAACCGGAGCACAAATTTTTTGTCAGTGATGGTGTGGACCAGTTCCGTTCTTTTGCCAATTCCATTCTGCCATATCAGGTGGAAAATACAACGGTGGTAGATATTGAATCTTATTAGTTAATAACGCATACATTTTAGAGATAGAAAAATGTGAGGCGTTAGATGAAGCGAAGGATTTTTTGGAAAAAGTTTCTTGTTTGCATGATTTTATTTTTCTGGACGCCATTTTTATGTGGACTGTTATTTTGGAAAATGGAAGTGAAAAAGACTCCGAAATGGGAGCAAAATACAGAAAATATCCGGGATTTTCAGGTGGTACCAAAACGGCTTGCCGGATTTGAAACATGGGGAAAAGACGAATATGAAGAGTTCGCAAAGGACTTTTTATATGCGGACGGTAAACTGGAAAAGACAAGCAAATCACTTCCGTCCTTATCGTGGTATCGTATCCTTTTGGAAAGAGAAACATGGGAGCCCTATGCCGTTTACTATCAAAAACTTCTTTCCGGGATAAAATGTTTTCCGGTTGTCTCAGATAAGAAAGAAAAAGAGGGGATTTCTTTTGAGGATTCATGGGGGATGTCCCGCAGTTATGGGGGAAAACGGCTCCATGAGGGGACGGATTTAATGCCACCGAAAAATCAAAGAGATACGTTTGCTGTTGTAAGTGTCTGTGATGGTGTTGTGGAAAAAATCGGATGGCTGGAATTAGGCGGCTACCGCATTGGAATCCGCAGTAAAACGGGCACTTATTTTTATTATGCTCATCTTTCTTCCTACGCGGAGGGGATGAAACAGGGAAAGACTGTGAAAGCGGGCGAGCTGCTAGGTTATATGGGAGACAGCGGTTATGGAAAAGAGGGAACGGTTGGAAAGTTTCCGGTTCATCTGCATTTTGGAATTTACTTTACGGCAGGTGACAAAGAAATCAGTGTGAACCCGTATCCAATTCTAAAGGCGATGGAAAAGCCTCTTTCCACCGCACGGTTTTTGTGATAAACTTTATTTGTGTGTAAAAAGCATGATTTAAGAAAGGAAAGAAAATGATGTACGAAAAATGTACCTTGGGATATCTTACGAAACGTAAGAAAGCAGAAATTTTATGGATTGTATTTTTTGTAGTGCTTGGCGTTGCTATTTTTTTAACCGGATATTTGTGGAGTGGTGTGCGTGCAAATATTTTTACTGTAATGGCAGTGTTACTCGTGCTTCCGGCGGCGAAACATCTGGTTGCGCTGATTGCGATGTTTCGTAAAAAAGGAGTTACGAAAGAGCGGTATGATAAAGTAAAAACGGCAGCAGGACAAGCGGTTTTGTATACCGATTATGTATTTACCTCGACGGAAAAAATTATGCATTTAGACTTTTTGCTTGTGAAAAATGGTAATGTTCTTGGCGTGATTGCGAAGTCCAAACAGGATGTGCCGTATTTGAAACAATATTTGACGGATGTTGTGAAAAAGACGGCACCGTCGTATCATGTGCGCTTGTTTGAGTCGGATGAAAAACTGATTTCACACCTGCAGCGCTTAACGCAGGAAGAAGCGTCAGAAAATTCGGAAAAAACACTGGTGGATTATTTACATTCACTTGCGATGTAGTGGAGAAGACGATGAGAGAGGTGACGATTGGAGCAAAGGAAAGCGGACAGCGTTTTTCTAAGTTTCTGGAAAAGTATTTCAAAGAGGCGCAGACAAGTTTTTTGTATAAAATGCTGCGAAAGAAAAATATCAAGCTAAATGACAAAAAGGCAACGGGCAGTGAAATGCTGCAAACGGGCGATAAAGTAACTGTGTATTTTTCAGATGAGACCTTTGAGAAATTTCGCGGAGAGACTAAAAAAGTGATTTATCCGGTAATAGATTTGGATATTGTTTATGAAGATGAGGATGTCCTGATTGTGAATAAGCCTGCCGGTATGTTGTCTCAAAAGGCGAAGCCTCAGGATGTTACACTTGTAGAATATATACTTGGTTATTTACAGAAAAAAGGTGAGTGGTCACCGAAAGACAGCCTGAAACCGGGGATTTGCAACCGGCTTGACAGGAATACAAGTGGTCTTGTGATTGCCGGGAAAAGCCTTCGGGGCCTGCAAAAAATGTCGGAGCTTTTAAAAGACCGAACGATGGATAAGTACTATCTTACAATTGTGGAAGGTGTTATGAAAGAACATTCGGTTGTCCGCGGATACTTAAAAAAGGATGAACAGACAAACCGGGTTCAGATTTTTTCGGAAGACGGAGAAGACCGTGTGTGGATTGAGACCGGGTATGAGCCGTTACGGACCAATGGCACAGTAACACTTTTGAAAGTGAAGCTGGTGACGGGCAAGACGCATCAGATTCGCGGACATCTGGCATCTTTGGGACATCCGCTATTGGGGGATGTAAAATATGGTGCAGCAAAGAGAGCGGATATGAAGCATTATTTTTTGCATGCGAAAACATTGTGTTTTCCTGAAAATATGGGAGAACTTAAAAATCTTTCAGGCAGGGTAGTAACGGCAAAAGAGCCGGATTACTTTGCGAAAATGATAAATAAACAATTTGGAAAGTGAGGAAAAAATATGAAACGTGCAGTGATTTTATTTGCAGAAGGATATGAAACCGTGGAGGCGCTTTTAGTCGTTGATTTACTGCGCCGTGGCGGTGTGGAAGTGACGATGGCTTCAATTACAGAAGATGAATTTGTGAGAAGTTCACATGGCGTAAATGTTGAGATGGACGCTGTTTTAGGAGAAGTGGATGTACTTGATTATGACGCTGTCATTCTTCCGGGAGGAATGCCGGGAACCATTAATTTGGGTGAAAGCGATGCAGTCAGAAAGGCAATTCTTGCTATGAATGATGCCGGAAAAATTGTTGCAGCCGTGTGTGCGGCACCTGGAGTTCTTGGTAAATATGGTTTGCTAGAAGGAAAGACGGCATGCAGTTTCCCACAACATGAAAAGAATTTGATTGGTGCAACGGTAGTTCGTGAGCCGGTCGTTGTTGACGGTAATATTGTGACAAGCCGCGGTCTTGGAACAACGATGGATTTTGGTTTGAAATTATTGGAGCTGCTTGAGGGAAAAGAAAAGTCAGACGAAATTGCACATAAAACTGTGTACCGGGAGAAAAATTAATGGCAACCTGGAATTCGAGAGGACTTCGCGGTTCTTTTTTGGAAGAACTCATAAATATGACAAATGACAAATACCGCTCGCAGAAACTGGCACTAGTGCAGAAAGTGCCAACGCCGATTAAACCGATTACGATAGACCAGACAACAAGACATATTACGCTTGCCTACTTTGAACAAAAAAGTACGGTGGATTACATCGGGGTCGTTCAGGGGATTCCGATTTGCTTTGATGCAAAGGAATGTGCGACTGATCGGTTTCCGCTTGCGAATGTGCATGAACATCAGATTCGCTTTATGAAAGAGTTTGAGGAGCAGGACGGCATTGCATTTTTATTGATTTATTTCAAAGCAAAAGATACCTTTATGTATCTGCCGTATGCAAAGTTAGATGAATTTTGGAGCCGGATGGAAGAGGGCGGAGTAAAGCATTTCAAATATGAAGAATTAGATCCCGCATATGAAATTTCGACCTATTCCGGAACATTTGTCCATTATTTAGAACAGATGCAAATGGACTTAGAACAAAGAGACAGCCGCTAAGCAATTTTTATCAGCAAAGCGGCTGTCCTCTTTTATTTCGCATTTAGGCTGCGATTATTTCATGCTCTCTTCCTGTTTCTTAATCATCTGACGAACCATCTCGCCGCCGATTGATCCAGCTTCACGGGAAGTAAGGTCACCGTTGTAACCATCTTTCAAGTTTACACCAATCTCGTTTGCAACTTCCATTTTGAAACGATTCATAGCCTCTTTAGCCTGTGGTACTTCCATCTTGGATGAATTTTTGTTTGTCATGATTTTTCACCTCCGTTTTATTTATTGTGAAGATAAAGGAATGCCGAGAAACGGCATCCCTTTTGTTGAAATGCTGTTTTTTTTCTCCTGCATCCGATTTATCTTGGTAATATTGTTGCCACAAAAAAGAAAAATATAATGGAAATTTGTGGCATAAAAGTAATGAAAAAAAATACTGACAAAAAAATACGAAAATGCTATAATGAAGTTCAATAAGAGGATTGTATAGTTTTGAGAGAAAGCTGTGCTTTTGAAAGGAGAAGTAGGATGCGCTTTCGTGATGTTGGGGTACAATTAGAGTACGACGGTGATTTTAAAATTTATAGAGAAGATGGAATTTCCCGGTATGGAAAACCGGATTATTTATTTTTGTATTTTCATACGGAGTGTTGTGTTGTGCTTGATAAGCAGCCGGTTTATGTTAAGCCGCCATCCGTGATTTTATATGATATTGGTGCTAAGCAGCACTATTATGCCGTAAATGATTCCTATAAAGATGATTTTGTGCATTTTTGGCTGGATGACAGCCGTTCTTTTGTGGATGAAATCAATCTGCCGATGAATACAGTAATTCACCTGCCGGAAAATACGTTGATTCCTTCGATGATGAAACAACTCTATCAGGAATATATTTCGATGAATGAGTACAAAGAGACGACGATGGAATGTTTATTTAAAATGATTTTGATTAAAGTTTCCGAGATGTCAGAAAGACGCAAGGTTGCCAAAATACCGGACCGATATGATGAATTGTTTCAGAATCTGCGTTCTCAGGTATATTTGGAGCCGTCGAAAGACTGGCATGTATCGGAGTGTGCCGGTGACAATGGGCTAAGTACACCGTATTTTCAGAAATTGTATAAATCATATTTTGGAAATACGTTTGTGCAGGATGTTGTACAGAGCCGGATGGAGCACGCCAAACATTTTTTGCTGGTTTCCAATTATTCGATTAAGGAAATTGCGGATTTGTGTGGCTATCACAATGAAACATTTTTTATGAAGCAGTTTAAGAAAAATATTCACGTGACACCGAGCCAATACCGGGCGCAGGCACGAAAAAAATTACAGGAATAGCAAAATCGTCATTTTTTTGCCACATTTTCCTGTTACATTTAATACAGTAGTTACTTTGTTGACTACTACTCCCACCCTATTATACGAAGAGGAACACCTAGTCTTTTGACTGGGTGTTCTTCTTTATGTAAAGAAAATCTTGCCAGTTTCCGCCAGATTTAGTATCATAAAGGTAATGGCTTGAGAGGGGCGTTGATATGAAAAAAGAGTATTTTACAATTCCAAATCTAATGGGATATTTTCGGATTTTGTTAATTCCTGTATTTTGTATTTTATATTATCATTCGGAGAATGCAGGCTGCTTTTATGGGGCGGTTATTGTTCTTTGTCTTTCGTTTTTGTCGGATTTTTTTGATGGGAAAATTGCAAGACATTTTCATCAGGTGACCGAATGGGGAAAAATGTTAGACCCTATTGCGGACAAACTGACCCAAGCGGCACTTGCGATTATGTGTACCGTGCATTTCCCTGCGACCATCTGGTTGTTTTTATTATTTGCAGCAAAAGAAATTTATATGGGGCTGATGGGATTATTTGTGATTCGAAAGAAAAATCAGGTTTTTGGTGCCAAGCGGTTTGGAAAAATTGGTACGGCAGGCTTGGATTTTGGAATTTTAGCACTTATTTTATTCCCCGGCATGCCTCTTTTAGTATCGAATTTATTGATTCTGGTATTGATGATTTTAATGGTTGTTACCTGGATTTTGTATCTTCGGTTCCATATCGAATTACTCACAGATAAAACGTTTGGAAAAATAAAAAAACGTTATAAAGCAGTGGGTGTGGCAGGTGTTTTTCTCTATCTGATTTTGGGAGCGGCACTTCCATATCTGAACCAGCCAAAAGTGAGTGAAGAATATAAAAAAGAATTTGCAAATAAAGTTTTTGCATCGGAAAACTCGGCAGGAGACCGCGTGATGCTCATTGAAGATAATGGGGAGGCATTGGCGGAAAGAATTCGAATGCTTGAGCATGCAAAACAATCCATTGTTTTATCCACGTTTGATTTTCATTCGGATATCAGCGGGAAAAAGATGTTGGCTGCCTTGTGGGCAGCGGCAGAACGCGGCGTCAAGGTGAAAATTTTGGCGGATGGCTGCAATTCATGGATCCGTATGACGGGAAATGCCTATTTTTATGCACTTGCTTCCCATGAAAATGTGACGATAAAAACGTATAATCCGGTCAATCCCCTGTTGCCGTTTCGCGCGATGAGCCGGATGCATGATAAGTATGTGATTGTTGATGATTCTTTGTATCTGCTAGGAGGAAGAAATGTCTATGATTCTTTCCTTGGAGTGCAGGAAGGACCTAAAAATTATGACAGGGATGTTTTAGTTTACCACGAAGGAGAAAAAGAAGGCTCCATTTATCAGGTAAAAGCCTATTTTGAAGCAATCTGGAATGATTCGTTGTGTAAGGCATGGAATGATAACCATTTGCTTTGGTTAATTCCCGGTGTAAAAAGGGCAGCGCAGGAACTGGAAAAACAGTACATTTCTATGAAAAAACAGGAACCTGGATGGTTTCAAAACATATCATATCAAGAAAAAACAGTGGTGGCAAATCGGATTACACTGCTCTCGAACCCGACTTGCCTTTACAGCAAAGAACCGCAGGTGTTTTACGGTTTGTGCGAACTGATGAAGCAGGCCAAAAAAGAAGTTATCTGGCACACACCGTATATTATCAATAATGATTATATGTATGGTGAAATTGCAAAGATAGCCAAAGAGGTCCCTGAATTTACCGTTATGACGAATTCAGTGAAAAATAACGGGAATCCGTTTGGCTCCGTGGATTATGCACTTCACAAGGACGAGGTGTTAAAGATGGGGGCGAAAGTGCTTGAGTACCACGGTGGTGTTTCTTACCACGGAAAGAGTGCGGTGATTGATGACAGACTTGCAATTGTCGGTTCTTTTAATATGGATATGAAGAGTGCTTATCAGGATACGGAGTTAATGCTGGTGATTGACAGCAGGCCTTTGTGTGAGATATTGAAAAAAAGTTTTACTTCCTATCAAGAAGAAGCGGATGCAGCAGACGGTACAGTGGACAGTAAAGAGGAACTTTTTGATGATACAACAGGTGCGTTAAAAAAAGTTTCCAACTATGTAATCTCAAAGCTGAATCCGTATTTGCGATATTTGTTCTGATAATTTGTTGAAAAATTTGTAGAAATGGTGTATTATAAGGTGGACTATGAAAAAGTATGGAGGAATATCATGAGCGACAAGTTAAAAGTAGGTATCCTTGGCGGTACCGGTATGGTAGGCCAGCGTTTTATTTCGCTGTTGGAAAATCACCCTTGGTTTGAAGTAACAACAATTGCAGCAAGTCCAAGAAGTGCGGGGAAAACATATGAAGAGGCAGTAGGCGGCCGTTGGAAAATGCAGAAACCGATGCCGGAAGCAGTAAAAAATATAGTTGTAAAAAATGTAAATGACATTGAGGCAGTCAGCAGCGAAGTTGATTTTGTTTTTAGTGCCGTAGATATGACAAAAGAAGAAATCAAAAAGATTGAAGAAGATTATGCAAAAACCGAGACACCGGTTGTTTCTAACAACAGTGCACACCGCTGGACACCGGATGTTCCGATGATTGTACCGGAAGTAAATCCGGAGCATTTAGAGGTTATCGAGAGCCAGAAAAAACGTCTGGGAACTAAGAGAGGCTTTATCTGTGTAAAACCAAACTGTTCGATCCAGAGTTATGCACCGGCACTTACCGCATGGAGAAAGTTTGAGCCGACACTGGTTGTTGCTACGACTTATCAGGCAATTTCCGGAGCAGGAAAGACATTTAAAGACTGGCCGGAAATGGAGCATAATATTATTCCATATATTGGCGGCGAAGAAGAAAAGAGTGAGCAGGAGCCGCTTCGTATTTGGGGTAAAGTGGAGAATGGACAGATTGTAAAAGCGGATGGCCCATTGATTACAAGCCAGTGTATCCGTGTACCGGTACTGGATGGACATACGGCTGCGGTATTTGTTAATTTTAAACAGAAACCAACGAAAGAAGAGCTGGTTCAGGCACTTGTTGAGTTTAAGGGTGCACCTCAGGAATTGGGATTGCCAAATGCACCAAAGCAGTTCATTCAGTATTTAGAAGAGGATGACCGTCCACAGGTTGCTTTGGATGTAAATTATGAAAATGGATTTGGCGTTAGTATCGGACGTCTTCGAAAAGACGCATATTTTGACTGGAAATTTGTGGGACTTTCTCATAATACCGTACGTGGTGCAGCAGGTGGTGCTGTGCTGATGGCGGAACTTTTGAAAGCCAAAGGATATATAACAGCTAAATAAATTGGGAAAGGATGATGGGAATGAGTAAATTTCGTGTGCTGGTCAAAGGAATTGTGCAGTATCAGGATTCTTATTTAGCAGTGGAGCGCTGGTATGATGACCGTATTTTTGACCCTTATCAGTGGGAATTTATTGATGGGGAGATGGAATTCGGAGAGACACCGGAAAAAGCAGTAGAGCGCATTGTGGCGGAAAAAACAGGAGTGGCTGTTCAGGTAAATAAGCCACTGTACACCTGGGGATTTACCGCAGGTGAGATTTGTACATGTGGAATTGCTTTTCTGTGTGATGCACAGATGGATGAAGTGATTTTGGCAGAGGAACTTCGTGACAGTAAGTGGGTTCCAAAAAGCGAAATTGCTCAGGTAATCACCAATCAGGCAGTTGTTAAAGATATCGAGAAGGCGGGTCTGACAAGTAGTTTTGACCTGGATGATTTTGGAAAGGTGGATTTGTTTATTGAACCTATGGATTAAGAATGGACATGTTTTAGACCCTGCCAATCATCTGGATGAAGTGTGTGATGTATATGTGAAAGAGGGAAAGGTTGCCTGTGTTGGCAGCCTTTCGTCGGATAAAATTCCAGACGAATGTACGGTGATTGATGCAGAAGGAAAATACGTGATGCCGGGACTTGTTGATTTGCATGTGCACCTAAGAGAACCCGGTTTTGAGTACAAGGAAACAATTTATTCCGGTACGCACGCGATGGCAAAGGGCGGTTTTACAGCGGTTTGCCCGATGCCAAATACAAAGCCTGTGACAGATTCTCCGGCAATGATTGAAAAAATTCTTAAGATTGCCAAAACAGACAGTCCGATTCGTGTTTATCCTGTTGGGGCTGTTACGAAAGGGCAGCTTGGCGAGGAAATGACGGATATTGCCGGTATGGTAAAAGCAGGAGCAAAAGCAATTAGCGAAGATGGCAAGTCCGTGATGAATGCCGAAATTTACCGTGAAGCGATGAAAGAAGCAAAAAAAGCGGGAATTCCGGTGCTTGCCCATTGTGAAGATAAAAACATGGTAGGCCACGGAGCAATGAATGCCGGGGAAAAAGCCAAAGAACTTGGAATCTGCGGAATCACCAATGCGGTAGAAGATGTGATTGTGGCAAGAGATATTCTTCTTGCGAAAGAAACCGGAGTTCATCTTCATTTGTGTCACTGTTCAACAAAAGACAGTGTAAAAATGGTTCGTATTGCAAAAAAGGATGGCGTCAGTGTATCAGCAGAAGTATGTCCACATCATTTTGCAATGACAGAGGATGAAATCGCAGGAGACGATGCGAATTATAAAATGAATCCACCACTGCGAAGTGCTGCGGATGTAGAAGCTTTGGTGGATGGTTTAGCGGATGGCACGATGGAAGCAATTTCTACGGACCATGCGCCACACGGCGAAGAAGAAAAGAAACAGTCGATTGCAAAAGCACCGTTTGGAATTGTTGGTTCAGAAACGGCATATGCACTTTCTGTGACACATCTTGTGAAGACGGGAAAATTAACCCCGCTTCAGTTAGTTGAAAAAATGAGTACGAATCCATGCCGGATTCTTTCGGTACCAGGCGGAACACTTTCTGTGGGGGCACCGGCGGACATTACAATTGCGGATATGGATTCGGAATATGTGATTGATAAGAATACCTTTTTATCAAAAGGTAAGAACACACCATTTGATGGAGCAAAAGTCAATGGTCGTGTGTATTATACGATTGTAGGCGGAAACATTGTTTATCAATATGAATAAATGGAGGACACCATGATTGATCAATTAGTTGAAAAAATTAAAAAGACAAAGGCACCGGTTGTTGTTGGATTAGACCCTATGCTTTCTTATATTCCGGAATGGATTTTAAAAGATGCCATTTCAAAATATGGAGAGACCATGGAGGCGGCCGGAGAAGCGATTTGGGTATATAACAAAGGAATCGTGGATACGGTTTATGATTTGATTCCGGCTGTAAAACCTCAGATTGCCATGTATGAGCAGTTTGGAATTCCGGGACTTGTGGCTTTTCAGAAAACAGTAAATTACTGCAAAGAAAAGGGACTGGTTGTTATCGGTGATGTGAAACGTGGCGATATTGGTTCGACTTCAACGGCTTACGCAAATGCTCATTTGGGCAGTGTGACCGTTGGGACTACCGTTTGCCGTGGCTTTGATGAGGATATGATTACGGTCAATCCGTATCTTGGTACCGATGGTGTGAAACCATTTGTTGATGTCTGCAAAGAGGAAAAGAAGGGTATTTTTGTTTTGGTAAAGACTTCAAATCCATCTTCCGGCGAATTTCAGGATAAGTTAATCGATGGAAAACCATTGTATGAGTTAGTTGGTGAACATGTGGCAAAATGGGGCGAAGATTGTGTTGGCTCCTGCGGTTACAGCGAGGTAGGTGCGGTTGTTGGTGCTACTTATCCGGAAATGGGTAAAGTGCTTCGTAATATTATGCCAAAAAGTTATATTCTGGTGCCGGGTTATGGTGCACAGGGAGGAACAGCAGATTCTCTTCGTCCATACTTCAATGAAGATGGACTTGGTGCAATTGTAAATTCATCCCGTGGTATTATTTGTGCTTACAAACAGGAGAAGTATGCTTCATTTGGTGAAAAAAATTATGCCGATGCTTCTCGTCAGGCAGTAATTGACATGATTGAGGATATTAACCGTATTTTCTAATGATTTTAGAAAATAGTTTTGGAAAGGAAATGATGATGGCAAAGATACAGTGTATGGCAAAGGTAACGGAAGTTTCTGTTCTTGCAGAGGGGATTGTATCCATGTGGCTGTCGGCTTCGGGAGTTGCGAAATCGGCAAAACCGGGACAGTTTATTTCGCTGTACTGCGATAATTCGGATACACTTCTTCCACGTCCGATAAGTCTTTGTGAAGTGAATCAAAAAGATGGTCTTCTCCGCATTGTATTCCGCATTGTTGGTGCGGGAACAAAGGAATTTGCGGCGAAAAAAAAGGATGATGAAATCCGGATTCTCGGACCTTTGGGAAATGGATTTCCATTGGATGCTTGTGAAAAAGACAAGACGGCAGTGTTAATTGGTGGTGGAATTGGAATTCCGCCGCTTTTGGAACTTGCAAAGCAATTGCCTTGCAAAACAACGGTGGTGGTTGGCTACCGAAATGCCGATGCTTTTTTGCGGGAAGAATTGGAAGAGGCGGCAGACCGTGTTGTAATTGCTTCAGATGATGGCAGTATAGGAATAAAAGGAACCGTTTTGGATGCCATGGAAGCAGAAGGTGTGACCGGAGACTGTATTTTTTCCTGTGGACCAACGCCGATGCTTCGCGGTGTGAAACAATGGGCTTTTGAAAAACAGATTCCGGCGTGGATTTCAATGGAAGAAAAGATGGCGTGCGGTATTGGTGCCTGTCTTGCCTGTGTATGTGAGTCAAAGGAAATCGACTCACATTCAAAAGTGAAAAATAAACGTATCTGTAAAGATGGTCCGGTCTTTTTATCGACAGACATTGAGTTATAAGGAGGAGGAAAATGAGCAAACAGTTAGAAGTAAATTTCGCGGGAATCACGTTTCCAAATCCAATAACGACGGCGTCCGGTACATTCGGCTCCGGACTCGAATACAGTGAATTTGTGGATTTGAAGAAACTTGGTGCCGTGACGACAAAAGGCGTTGCCAATGTGCCGTGGTCCGGAAATCCGACACCGCGTATTGTGGAAACCCACGGTGGTATGCTCAATGCTATTGGGCTTCAGAATCCGGGAATTGATACTTTGATTGCACGTGATTTGCCATATCTGTATGAGCATGGTGCACATATTATCGTAAATGTGTGCGGGCGTTCCAAAGAGGATTATGTGGAAGTAGTTGAACGTCTTGCGGATGAAGACGTGGATATGTTAGAGATTAATATTTCCTGTCCGAACGTAAAGGCAGGCGGGATTGCTTTTGGACAGAAACCGGAAATGGCGGAAGAAATTACGAAAGCTGTGAAAGTAGTGGCAAAGCAGCCGATTGTTATGAAACTTAGTCCGAATGTCACGGATATTACAGAGATGGCAAAAGCGGTGGAAGCCGGAGGTGCAGATGGTGTTTCGCTGATTAATACGCTGACCGGTATGAAAATTGATGTAGCAAGAAAAACATTTGCTCTTGCCAATCAGACCGGCGGTATGTCCGGTCCATGCGTGAAACCGGTTGCAGTGCGGATGGTATATCAGGTGGCAAATGCTGTTTCCATTCCAGTCTTAGGAATGGGTGGTGTACAGAATACCGAGGATGCTCTTGAATTTTTGATGGCAGGTGCTACCATGGTGGCAGTCGGTACGGCAAACTTTTTTAACCCGTATGTAACATCCCAGATTATTGATGGATTAGAGGAGTATGTAAAGAAGGAAAAACTTTCGAGTATCCGAGATATTATCGGATGTGTAAAATAGTAAGAAATTAAGTTTAGATACAAAAGGAAGTGTTTCGAAACACTTTGTTACACTTTAGAATGGAGGTCAATATGAAATCGTATATGCAGATGAGCAGGGAGGAACTCCTGTCATTGAAAGCTAGTCTGGAAGAAGAGTTTAAAACGGAAGAGGCGAAAGGGTTGTCTTTAAATATGGCACGTGGTAAGCCGGGAGCTTCTCAGCTTGCATTATCTATGCCGATGCTGGATGTGATTAACAGCAAATCTGACATGAAAACTTTATTAGGAAATGATACCAGAAACTATGGTGACTGGGATGGAATCGGAGAGTGCCGCCAGTTGTTAGCTGATATGATGGAAGTAAAAAAGGACAATGTAATTGTATGTGGAAATTCCAGCTTGAATATTATGTATGATACGGTTGCTCGTTCCATGATTCGTGGTGTGAATGGTTCAACTCCGTGGTGTAAACTGGATAAAGTTAAATTTTTGTGTCCGGTTCCCGGATATGACAGACATTTCAAAATTACGGAGTTATTTGGTATCGAGATGATTAACATCCCGATGGATGAAAATGGTCCGGATATGGATTTAGTTGAAAAATATGTGAATAACGATGAGGCAGTAAAAGGTATCTGGTGTGTGCCAAAGTACTCTAATCCGACTGGTATCACATACTCGGATGAGGTAGTAAAACGTTTTGCAAATCTTCATCCGAAAGCAGAAGATTTCCGTATCTTCTGGGATAATGCGTATTGTATTCATCACATTTACGATGAAATTCATGACAAAATTCCAAACATTTTGGAGGAGTGTGAGAAAGCAGGAAATCCGGATATGGTTTACATGTTTGGTTCAACTTCAAAGGTAAGTTTTCCTGGCTCCGGTGTTTCTGCAATTGCGACATCACTAGCTAATGTGGAATTTATCCGTCAGCACATGACTGTGCAGATTATCGGACATGATAAGATTAACCAGCTTCGTCATGTAAGATTCTTTAAGGATATTGACGGTCTTAAAAATCATATGCAGAAGCATGCAGAAATTCTGCGTCCGAAGTTTGAGGCTGTTTTGCAGATTTTACAGGAAGAACTCAAGGGGCTTGAAATTGGTTCCTGGGTGAAACCGCGTGGTGGTTATTTCATTTCCTTTAATGCAATGCCTGGTTGTGCAAAAGCGATTGTTGATAAATGTAAGCAGCTTGGTGTAGTTCTTACGGGAGCAGGCGCTACCTATCCGTATGGAAAAGACCCGGAAGATTCCAATATCCGAATCGCCCCTTCTTTCCCAACACCGGAAGAAATGGCAGAAGCAACAAAAATCTTTGTTCTTTGTGTCAAATTAGCATCCGTTGAAAAACTGTTAAATGACTAGGAGGAACGAAAATGGAACGATATAAGGAAGAGTTTATTGAGTTTATGGTAGAGAGCGATGTTTTGAAATTTGGTGAATTTACGCTGAAAAGCGGAAGAAAATCACCATTTTTCATGAACGCAGGTGCTTATGTAACCGGCTCTCAGTTAAAACGTTTAGGCGAATATTATGCAAAAGCGATTCATGACCAGTATGGAGATAATTTTGACGTTTTATTCGGACCTGCATACAAAGGAATTCCGCTTAGCGTAGCAACCACAATTGCTTTTTATGAATTGTATGGCAAAGAAATCCGTTACTGTTCAAACCGCAAAGAAATCAAAGATCATGGTGATACCGGAATTCTGCTTGGAAGCAAAATTAAGGATAAAGAGCGTGTGGTAATTATTGAGGATGTTACGACTTCAGGAAAATCCATCGAAGAAACTTTCCCGATTATTCAGGCACAGGGAGATGTGGAGATTGTTGGACTTATGGTTTCCCTAAATCGTATGGAGCAGGGAAAAACAAAAGAAAAGAGTGCGCTGGATGAAATTCGTGAAGTATATGGATTCAAAACGGCTGCTATCGTTTCAATGGAAGAGGTAGTTGAGCGTTTGTATAATAAAGAATGCCTTGGAAAAATTGTGATTGATGACAAAATGAAGGCATCCATCGACTCATACTATGAGAAGTACGGTGTTCAAAAGTAAATGATTGGAAAACTTGTCGCATGACGCCGGGGATTTTGTGTTCCCGGCGTTTTTCGCTGAAAAAACGTGTATTTGAACAAATTTTTGGTTTCTTTTTTGGTACTAATTGATAATTTACAAGGAGAAAATAAGGTGCTAAGATAGGAAACACTCCACCTCCAATAACAAAAAGGAGGTACTAAAATGAAAATTGCTTTTTGGAGCAATGCCAGAGGACATTCCGGTGTTACAAGTAATTTGGCTTGTATCAGCGTATTATCAGCATTAAGTTGTCCGAATGAGCGGACAATTGTCTTTGAAAATCACAAAAATATTGTGAATCTGGGGAGCACTTATTATCATCCGCAGTCTGCCGGATGTGTAAGAGAGCCCATGTATTACCAGACCGCAAGCGGTCTGGAGAAGGTTCTTCAATTAGTGGAAAAAGGAGAAGAACTTTCCGAAGAAAATTTATATGGTTTGACTAAGGATTACTTGGGAAAACGTCTTTTTTATCTTCCTTCAGAACCGGTAAAGAGTTCTGATTATCTGGAGTATTATTTAGAACGGGAAGCAGTTCGGACGATGGAATGTTTAGAGCGGCTTAGCGATATGGTTATGGTCGATACGTCGGCCGCACAGTTAGCGAGCTCGCGTAAAATTTTACAACAGGCTGATTTGGTTGTTGTGAATTTGAATCAGAATCTTCCGTTGCTTTCTCATTTTTTTCGAAATTATTCATCCATACAGGAAAAGGCATTTTATCTGATTGGAAATTATGATGGAAAGTCGGAGCTTACAAAGTCGGCGATTATGAAACAGTTTCATATACCCGGCGCAAAGATTGGCACGATTCCGCATGATACCGGTTTTTCCGATGCAATGTCAAGGGGACAGCTGATTCCTTTTTTGTTGAAAAATTATATGCAAGAAAATTCTCTTTCCCATGAGATGTTTATGCAGGCGGTGAAAGAGACAGTGTCTTTGCTGCAGGAACAGATTCGGAAGCATGGATGAAAGGAGAGGTGGAGCATGAAGAAAATGAGAAAAAGAATTGCACTTTTTTTCGCTCTTTCGCTCTGTGTGAGTGTACGGCCGGTTTTAGCAAAAAGGATGGTATCTGATTTTTCGGAGTTTAAGCAGTTGTGTGAATCGGATACGAAGGAAACTATCGAGCTGACTTCGGATATAATCGTGGATGAACCTGTAGTGATACGAGGAGAGAAAATAATTCATGGCAGAGGACATAATCTGGTTCGGAGTGCTTTGCATGGGAAAGTTTATGGTGGATGTCTGTTTTTAGTGCAGGGGAAAAAATGTGAATGGAGCCAGTTGACGGTTTCCGGCAGTGCAGGGGAAAATACAAAATCTAAGATATTTGGAAGGTTAATCGAAGTCAGACAGGGAACATTGGTGATTGGGAAAGGATGCTTTCTGCAGGATAATGTGAATGAAACGCTTGCGGTCAACGGAGGTGGAGCAGTTGAGATTGGCAGCGGAGGTGTTTGCATTATGAAAGCAGGGAGCGTGCGTAACAACAGAAATGTTTCCGGTGGAGCGGCCTTTTATGTAAAAAAGGGCGGCCGATTACTGATACAGGGAGGTGTAATTACTGGTAACAAAACGATAGGAGTCGGTGCTGTGGAAGGGTTTGATGGAAGAGGTGGAGCGATTTACTCGGAAGGCAGTGTCTGGTTTAAAGGTGGAGTTATATCGGGAAATACGGCCAAAGGTTATCGAAAAGGTGATATTTGTTACGGAGGTGTCGGTGGAGCTGTTTATGTGGCAAAAGGCGGTTCGTTATTTGTTCAGGGCGGCACATTGACAAACAATCCGGATGAAAGGGAGGAGCAGATTTATGCTGATGGCAAGGTTACCGGCTGGGAAAATAAGAAATCAAAGAAAAAGGAGCCAAAACAAAATCAGTCAGAGATAACTAAGTCGAAGCAAAAAAACACAAATGAAAACCAACAAAAACATAACCTTATGCCAGCTAAAACGGCAAAACCAAAGCCGGAAAAGACAGATACCATAAAAAAGGAAAAACAACAAAAGACAGATTCGACAGAGCATAAAAAAACAATAATGCCGGTTATGGATAAAAAAGAAGAAATACATGGGCGGGTTTTGTATGTCGAGCCGGATAATACAGATTTTGTTGAAGAAAAGTGGCATTTTTCGGTAGATGCACTGAAGGTGGCACGACAGTTTATACACCGTCAGGAAAAGCCCTTTAGCAGAGAGGTAAATGATAGCTTTTTAAGACAGTTTGCAAAGGCGAAAAAAGGAGTGGTAAAAAATGAATGAATTTCAAAAAGATTATTTGCTGAAGCGTCAGGACTATGGTGTTTTATATCCTTACGTGATGGAAGAAACGGTCACAGATATTCATTGGAATGGCAGACAGTTATGGATTGATGACTTGGAAAAGGGGCGGTATATGGCACCGGAAGTTTTATCTGAGTCATTTGCAAATCGGTTTTCCATGCTATTATCGAATTTATCAAATAAGGCATTTAACAGGGATAATCCGGTTATGGAAGTGGAAACGGAAGAACTTCGTGTCTGTCTGGTGCATCCAAGTGTTGCGTATTCCGGGCTTTCGATTTCACTGAAAAAAACACCTGCCGTGCGCCGGCTGAAAAAAGAGGATATGACAGGAAATGGCTACTGTGATGCAAGAGTGATTGAATTTCTGATTCAATGTATGGCAGCGCATTGCAGTATTGCAATATGCGGATGTTCCGGTTCCGGAAAAACAGAATTATTGAAATATCTGACGCAGTATATTCCTGCTGCGGAGCGAACCGTTACGATAGAGGATGTGTTAGAGATTCATTATCAGAAAATGAATCCTAATAAAGATTGTGTGGAGATGAGAGTGGCGGAAAACTTTTCTTATACGCAGGCAATCCAAATATGTATGAAACAATTGCCAAACTGGCTGATTTTGTCCGAAATCAAGTCCGAGGAGGTGAAATGTTTCTTAGAGTCAATTCGTACCGGAGCTTGTGGAATGACTACGATGCTTGCAGAGGATGTAAGGAGTATTCCGGAGAGAATCTTAGCTATGGCAGGGGAAAAAGAAGATAGCAGATGGATTGAAAATGACACGTATCGTTACTTGGATATTGGTATTTTAGTGAAAAGTAAACGGGATGAGACAGGACTTTTGCACCGCTTTATTGACCAGATTGGTGTGTTTGAACGGGAACCGGTAAGGGGAGGAGAAACTGCGAACCGGATGATTATGCTCGTGGAAGATGGAAAAGTTGTTAATTACCGTCTTCCCAAAAGTTTGTCGAGAAAATTTCAAATTGGGGAAATTGTTCCCGGAAATGATTGGAGGCTTTCATGAAAGTGTGCGATGAATCTCTTTATCATGAGATTGCTGTGATTTATCGTTTCCTCCATTTGTATGAGCGAATGGAAACGATGGAAGGGGAAGCACTTGATTTTATAACACGTGATTTTGATGCGTGGAAAAGGAGAAGAGAACAAAGAAGGCAGTCTGAGAAAAAGATAAAAAAAGAGTATTTGTTATCGGTGATACTGGCATTTATCCTTTGTTTGGTTTCTTTTCTTATGTTGCATTTTTGCTCTCTTATGTTGACGGGAAAAGAAACGAATATACTTGGTTCTACTGCTGTTTTTTGTGGTATGGTTTTGTTGACTGTTACTTGTTTTTTATTATGGCTTTGGAAGAAAAAGAGGAAAAAGGACAGTACCGTCTTAGCGCAGGAGATGAGACAGATGGCTTCTTACTGGATTATGACAGTTGCCTGTTCTTTGCAGACAAAAGGTGTTTATCAAATGATTTTGCTGTCGATTGAGGGAATGGATGGCTGGTTTCGTGAAGAGTTGGAAACTTTATTGGAAAATATTCGGCAGGATCCGGCCTCTTATAAACCATATGATTCTTTTTGTGAGGAATTTGATGACATGGAGTTTCGCATCGCAATGAGAGTATTGGGAAGGGCAAATGTCGATGGCTGTGAGCAGGCAAAGCAGGAGATATTTTTTCTTATGGAACAGTTGTATAGTAAGTACGATGAGAAAGAGGAGAGTAGCAGTAAAAAACATGCGTTGCGTCTGCGTGCATTTCGTCGGATTCCACTTTTTATTGCCGGTGTAAAAATCATGTGGGACAGTGTTTTAGTATTTTCTCTTCTTGTTCAGCAGATGACGATTTGGAATGGAGGGTGAGATGAGCCGATTAGTGGATGAATTTATACTTATGTTATTGTTCACAGCGCTTTCTTTTCTTTTGGTGTTCTATCTCTCTCAAAATGTGAGATATGGAAGTGCCAGAACGTATTACCGGGAGGCTGTATATCAATTGCAGAAAAGTGATTATTCGGAAGAAGCAAAAAAACAATGTAATAAGGAGGCAAAAGACAGAGGCTATCAGGTACAGATAAAGAGTAAAACGACAGGGTATGTTCGTGTTATTCTGTGGTATGATGTCGTTTTTCCTTTTGGATTACGAAAAAAATATGTGATTGATGGGTATGAATATGCAGGATAGGAGGTGATTTGTGTGAAGACAATTGTGATATCGATGATTGGAATTGGTTCAATTTTATTTGTTGTTATGATTCAACATACGGCGTCAAAACGAATGTGGTCATATGAAAGAGCGGAAACTTCTTTATCATCTGCTATGGAGCAGACAATGTCGGAGGTGATGGAGGAAAACCATTATGGAATTGAAAATCGCAATGAGATGCTAGCAGCCCTTTTACAGTCCCTGATTGCAAAATGGAACCATGAAATTGATTTGACGGTTCTGGTTCATAAAATGGATTATGATAAAAGACAGATGGATGTGGAGGTCTGCGGCAGAATGAATATGGATGAGGGAAAAGAAGAGACGGTGAGTGTGAGAAGAAAAATTGTTTTTGAAAAAGATTAAATGGCAAGAAGCCGAAAGAAACTATTCGGCTTCTTCCGGCTCCTCTGTTATTTTTGGTTTGAGTTCAAGTTTTACTGTATCAATTCGATTTCCGTCGACTTTAAGTACTGTGTACCTGGCAAATTCATCTTCGGCTGTTTCCCCTTCAGTTGGAAAATGCTCCAACAGGTTAATGACATGCCCCGCAATCGAGTCATAATCATCGGATTTAAGCGGTACGCCGAGTGCCTCGGCAATGTCATCTAATGGTGTAGAACCAAGCACTTTGTAGACGGAATCAGAAAGTACTTGAATGTCATCTTCTTCGTCTGTGTCGTACTCATCACGTAGTTCGCCAACGATTTCCTCAATGAGGTCTTCCATGGTAATCAGACCGGCGAGAGCACCATATTCGTCCAGAACAATGGTCATCGGAATGGAGTCCTTCCGCATTTCCATGAAAAGTTCGGAGACATTTTTGTATTCATAAGTGACATGAGCTTCCCGCATCAAAGATTTGATGTTCAGGTTTTCTTTGTCGCCTTGATAAAAAACGAAATCTTTCAAGTTGATAATACCAATGATGTGATCAATGGTTTCTTCGTATACCGGAAGTCTTGCGTATTTGTTTTCCGTAAATTCCGTCAGCAGTTCGTCATAGGAAATGTTTGCCTCCACCATGGCAATATCCATACGTGGAATCATAACATCTTTGGCAAGTGTATCACCAAAGTCTACGATATTGGTAATCATCTTACGCTCCTCGCTTTCGATGACACCTTCTTCGTGACTGACATCAACAAAGGTACGCAGCTCATCTTCTGTAATACTGCTTGATTTTTTTGAAGTGTCCACACGCAGTAAAAACATTAAAAATCTTGCAAATTGGTTGACGATAAAAATAACAGGCGTCAATATGTGAGTGATAGCGGAAATTGAACTCGAATAGAAGAGTGCTAATTTCTCTGCATTTTTTGTCGCAAGGTTTTTTGGTGTGATTTCACCAAAAATCAAAATCAATACAGTCAGAATACCGGTTGCGATACCGGCAAAAAGACTAGTGCTGTTTTCCATACCAATCCGTTTGCATATTGAAAATGCATAGGATGTTGATATCGAAGAAGCAGAAAGATTTACAATGTTGTTACAAATCAGTACAGCACTCAGCATTTTTGAAGGTTCTTCGATTAACTTCAAAACGCGTTTTGCTGCTTTACTATTTTCCTCTGCCAAAGAGCGCATGCGGATTTTATTTACCGTTGTTAATGCCGTCTCTGCAGAAGAGAAATATGCGGATAATATGAGTAAAATTATAATTATAAGTATATTTACCGCGTCACTGGGCCCCAAGTCCTCATCTCCTTTTGTATCCAGGGTCGTTATGGATTATTTTCCAACCATTGTATCTGATTGGATGAATATTGTCAAGTTTTGTCTTTTCAAGTCAGCGTCAAATCAGCTTAAAGCCTGACGTTTTCTGGCCATTTCATCACTGTCGAGATATTCGTCATATGTGGTTACCTTGTCAATCATACCATTTGGCGTAAATTCAATGATACGGTTGGCGATGGTCTGGATAAACTGATGATCCTGGGAAGTGAATAAAACAACACCGGGGAATTTAATCAGACCATTGTTTACGGAAGTGATGGATTCCATATCTAAGTGGTTTGTTGGCTCATCCATTAAAAGGACGTTAGAACCAAGCATCATCATTTTGGAAAGCATAACACGAACTTTCTCACCACCGGAAAGTACATTGACTTTCTTTAATCCATCGTCGCCCTTAAAGAGCATACGTCCTAAAAAGCCGCGGACATAAGTAGCATCTTTTTCCGGAGAAAATGGCATTAGCCAGTCTACGATGGTATCGTTACTGTCAAAGTATGCTGTGTTATCTTTCGGGAAATATGAGTTGGAAGTTGTAATTCCCCATTTATAATCGCCTTCGTCCGGTTCCATTTCACCGGCAAGAATCTGGAATAAGGTTGTTGCCGCAATACCGTAAGAACCAACAAAAGCAATTTTATCATCGTGGCCAACGGTAAAGGAAACATTGTCAAGCACTTTTTCGCCATCAATCGTCTTTGAAAGATTGGTAACGGTAAGGACTTCATTTCCGATTTCGCGGTCCGGTTTAAAGTCAACATAAGGATATTTACGGCTGGATGGGCGCAGAGTGTCTAACTCGATTTTTTCCAGCGCACGTTTTCTGGAAGTTGCCTGTTTGGATTTGGAAGCATTTGCACTGAATCGCTGGATAAATTCCTGCAGTTCTTTGATTTTTTCTTCCTTTTTCTTATTGGCTTCTTTCATCTGCTTAATCATCAATTGGCTGGATTCATACCAGAAATCATAGTTACCTGCATAAATCTGCATTTTGCCGTAATCTAAGTCAACGGTATGAGTACATACTTTGTTGAGGAAATAACGGTCATGGGATACTACAATAATTGTATTCTCAAAATCAATGAGAAATTCTTCTAACCAGCGGATGGAGTCCAAATCCAAATGGTTTGTCGGCTCGTCGAGCAGAAGAATATCCGGGTTGCCAAATAAGGCACGTGCTAACAAGACTTTAACCTTGTCCGTGTCCGGCAGTTCGCTCATCTGTTTGTAGTGAACTTCCGTGGCAATACCAAGTCCGTTTAACAAGGTGGCAGCGTCAGCTTCTGCTTCCCATCCATTCATGGTGGCAAACTCGGCCTCGAGTTCACTTGCACGCATACCATCTTCTTCGGAGAAGTCTTCCTTGGCATAGATGGCATCTTTTTCCTTCATGATGTCATACAGTTTTTGATTTCCTGCAATTACGGTGTCCAAAACAATTTGGTCGTCATATTTAAAATGGTCCTGCTCCAATACGGAAAGACGCTCGCCGGGGCCTAAACTGATTTCGCCGGTTGTCGGCTCTAATTCGCCGGAAAGAATTTTCAAAAAAGTAGACTTTCCTGCACCGTTGGCACCGATGATACCGTAGCAGTTTCCTTCAGTGAATTTAATATTTACTTCCTCGAAAAGCGCTTTTTTTCCGAAACGTAATGAGATGTTACTTGCTTGAATCATAATTTCCTCCATGTTTGTTTCATACTAAAGTTTTTGCCATAAGGCATAACATATCTATTTTATTTTACTAGAAATTTGCTAAATTGCAAGGATTTCTTTACAGTAGCGGAGGAATATGGTACATTTTATCATGCAGAAAAAAGCTGCCGGGTGTGCAGCTGGTTAAGAAAGGGAGATGTTATGCCAACGAAAAAGCAAAAACAGGCTGTAATCCGACAGCTTTTAATTCCAATAATTTTGATTATTGCGGCACTTTTGTACCAGCCGGTAAAAGGGCTTTTTGTCTCAAAGGAAAAGCCTGTTGAGACAAAAGCGGATGGTGGCAGCCTTACGGTTTCTTATATCGATGTGGGACAGGGGGATGCTACGCTTATTCAAAAAGGAAACTTTAGTATGTTAATTGATGCCGGGAAAAATGAAAAAGGGCAGATGGTTGTTTCTTATCTGAAGAAAAAAGGTATTAAAAAGTTAAATATATTAGTGGGAACTCATCCGGACAGTGACCATGTCGGAGGTCTTGATGATGTCATTAACAATGTTCAGGTAGACACGGTGTATCTGCCTGAGGCAAAAAAACAGACGAAAACGTACCGGGATGTGGAAAGTGCCTTGAAGAGTGTGAATAAGACGGCACAGATGCCGGAAATCGGAAAGGAATATCGGTTTGAAAAAAATGTGGTAATCCGTTTTTTGGGACCGCTCAAAAATTATAAGGAAGCAAATAATAATTCTTTGGTGGTGCAGCTTGCCTATGGGAAAAACCGCTTTTTATTTATGGGCGATGCGGAAGAAAAAGCAGAAGAGGATATGATAAAAGAGAATTACGATCTCGAATGTGATGTGCTAAAAGTTGGGCATCATGGAAGTTATACGGCAACGGGGGATAATTTTCTTACAAAAGCGGATCCGGCGTATGCTGTTATCAGCGCGGGAAAAGACAATTCTTATGGACATCCTCATGCAGCTACTCTTGCTAAGCTTGAGGATGATGATGTGCAGATATACCGCACGGATACGATGGGAACGATTGAGGCAGTTTCAGACGGGAATCAGATTCATATGGAAACGGAGAAGGGGAAAACAAACGAATAGTTGATAGTTGCATTTTCAAGGGAATCCCATTATAATAAGTAAGATACCACATAAGAAGGAGGAGCCATATGGAGGAAGAAAAGACAGTCGGATTGGTTGAAACGTTTGATACCGGTGAATTGTCAACGGAATTGATTCCGCCGAATTTTACAGATCCGGATGATTTGTTTGAAATCTTGAAAAAAACGGTCAGCAGTTACCATCCTTCCAATGATTTGGAGATGATTAACAAAGCTTATGAACTGGCGAAGGATGCCCATAAAGACCAGAAGAGAAAATCCGGCGAACCATACTTGATTCACCCGGTATGTGTGGCGATAATTCTTGCACAGCTTGAGATGGATAAGGAGACCATCGTGGGGGGGCTGCTTCACGATGTTGTTGAAGATACAAAATATACGACAGAAGATTTGACAGAGATGTTCAGCGCAGAAATTGCGGCATTGGTGGATGGTGTTACGAAATTGACACAGTTGAATTATTCTTCTGATAAATTAGAGTTACAGGCGGAAAATCTGCGTAAGATGTTTCTTGCGATGGCGAAAGATATCCGCGTAATTATTATTAAACTGGCTGACCGCCTTCATAACATGCGGACAATGCAGTTTATGAAGCCGGAGAAACAGAAAGAAAAATCAAAAGAGACGATGGAAATTTATGCACCGATTGCAGACCGGCTTGGTATATCCAAAGTAAAGGTTGAATTAGATGATTTGTCTTTACAGTATTTAGAGCCGGAAGCTTATCGGGATTTGAGCGAACAGTTTAATGCCATCAAGGAATATAAGGAAAATTTCGTAAAGGAAATTATGGAAGAAGTGGATAAGCGGCTGATTGAAAATAATATTAAGGCAACCATTGATGGCCGCGTAAAACATTTGTTTAGTATTTACCGCAAGATGGCAAAACAGCATAAGACATTAGACCAGATTTACGATTTATTTGCAATTCGTATTATTGTGGACAATGATCAGGAGTGCTACACGGCACTTGGTATTATTCATGAGATGTATAAACCGATTCCGGGGCGTTTTAAAGACTACATTGCGATGCCGAAACCGAATCATTACCAGTCTCTGCATACGACGCTGATTGGTCCGACCGGTCAGCCGTTTGAAATTCAGATTCGTACGTATGAAATGCATCGAACGGCAGAATATGGTATTGCGGCTCACTGGCGTTACAAAGAGAGCGGTGGAAGCAACAGCTCCAAAAATCAGAGAGAAGAAGAGAAGATGGCATGGCTGCGTAGAATTTTGGAATGGCAGCATGACATGGATGATAATAAGGAATTTTTGAGTTCCATTAAAAGTGATTTGGATTTGTATTCCGACCGAATTTACTGCTTTACACCAAATGGAGATGTAAAAAATCTTCCTGCCGGCTCCACACCGATTGATTTTGCCTATGCTGTCCACACAGCAGTGGGAAATAAAATGGTGGGTGCCAGAGTAAATGGCAGTATCGTGAAACTGGATTATGAGATTCAAAATGGTGACCGCATTGACATTATTACCAGTCAAAACAGCCGTGGTCCAAGCCGTGACTGGCTAAATCTTGTCAAGAGCAGTCAGGCAAAGAATAAAATTAACCAGTGGTTCCGTAACGAATTTAAGGAAGATAATATTATTAAAGGAAAAGAACTTTTGCATACTTACTGCAAAAACAAAGGCATTGACCTTTCGGTTCTTTTGCGAAATGAATATACAGCAGCCTGCATCCGCAAATATGGATTTCGTGACTGGGAGTCTGTGTGTGCCGCAATTGGGCATGGTGGATTAAAAGAAGGACAGGTTGTTAATAAGTTACAGGACGAGTATAACAAGAAAAACAAACGCATTGTTTCGGATGCTCAGGTGCATGAAGTAATTGAGAATGCAAAAGAGGCAAAGCAGGTGGCAGAACACACATCCAAAGAACACTTAAAGAGCAAAAGCGGCATTATTGTGGAAGGTTTGGATGATTTGGCAGTTCGTTTTTCGAAATGCTGCAGCCCGGTTCCGGGAGATGAAATTGTTGGATTTGTTACAAGAGGCCGCGGTGTGTCAATTCACCGTACCGATTGTGTGAATATGATTCATCTGCCGGTATCGGAGAAAAATCGCCTGATTGAAGCCGAATGGAGTCCGGAGGCAAAAGACAGCGGTGAAGTTTATCCGGTTGAAATCGTCATTTACTGTTATAACAGAAGTGGTGTATTGTTTGACATTTCCCGTATTTTTACGGAAAATAATATTGATGTGAAATCCATGAATGTCCGCACAACCAAGCAGGAGCGCGCAACGATTACCGTTGGATTTGAAACACATGGTGTGGAACAGTTAGACCGGTTAATCAGTAAATTAAAATCCGTAGAAAGTGTAAACGACATTGAGCGAAGCACGAACGGTTAAAAAGGGAGAAATATTATGGAAATCATTATGCTGACAGTAGGTCAGGTATGTACTAATTGTTATATCATTCATCAAGAAGGTACGAATTCTTGTGTTGTGATTGACCCTGGTGACGAAGCAAAAAAAATAGCAGACCAGATTCGCAAAAACGGCTGGGACTGTGAGGGGATTTTATTAACACACGGACACTTTGACCACATTACCGGCGTGAGTGACCTTGTCTCTTATGTTGGTGGAAAGGTGTATGCTTACAGGGAGGAACTTGATGTTTTGAAAGACCCGCATCTGAATGCCAGTGCGATGGCAGGCTATGAGGTGGCAATTGAGCCTGAGATGTTACTGCGTGACGGTGAGAAACTTGAGATTGCCGGATTTGTATTCCGTGTCATTTATACGCCGGGGCATA
The DNA here is from genome assembly GCF_003435975.1 of Clostridium sp. AF36-4. Classification (NCBI taxonomy): domain Bacteria; kingdom Bacillati; phylum Bacillota; class Clostridia; order Eubacteriales; family Clostridiaceae; genus Clostridium; species Clostridium sp. AF36-4. The sequence goes on from NZ_QTVH01000005.1 coordinate 63,655, forward strand.
CGAAAGGCGGATGCTGTTATTATGAAGAAAAGGAGAAGGCTTTATTTAGTGGAGATACCATTTTTATGGAATCGATTGGCAGAACGGATTTGCCGACCGGAAATACGGCACAGTTGTTAGATTCCGTGCGGAATAAAGTGCTTGTGCTGCCGGATGATGTTAAAATTTATCCGGGACATGGGCCGGAAACAACGGTTGCCTATGAGGCGGCAAACAATCCATATGCATAGGGGATTTATGTATGATTACTTTTGAAATGAAGAAAAATGACAAAAAGCCATTGGAATTTGCTTATGATATGAGAGCACTTTCCCAGAGTTTTTTTCCGGAACACCCTTGTGAAATTAAAGAGAGGGAAGACTGGAAAGAGCAAGAGGGATATCCCTTGTCATGTTATTTTGGAGATGAGCTTTTCTTTCATTTGGATTTACCGATAGGCTATGATAAAAACAGTGTAAAAGCTGCGGTGTACAGACAGTTTTCAGAGAAAGCAAATAAGACACTGCCATGGGGGATTCTTACCGGGATTCGTCCTGCGAAAATTCCACTTCGCATGCTTTTTGAAGGGAAAACCAAAGAAGAAGTCCGTGAGTGCTTAAAAGAAGAATATCTGGTGAGCAAAGCAAAGATTTCTCTTGTGATGGATGTTGCAGAGAAAGAATATGAGATGGTAAAAGATTTGGATGAAAAAAACGGATACAGTGTCTACATTGGAATTCCGTTCTGCCCTTCCATCTGCCAGTACTGCTCCTTTTCTTCTTATGATTACAAGAGTTATGCCACAAAGGTGGATGCCTATTTAGAGGCACTGGAAAAAGAGATGGCTGCTTTTAGTCTGCAGGCCGGAGAGAGACCGCTGCATACCATTTATGTAGGGGGCGGAACGCCGACATCTCTGAATGAGCAGCAGTTACAGAAACTGATGGATATGATACAAAAGCATCTGGATGTAAAAAAGGCACTTGAGTTTACGGTGGAAGCCGGGAGACCGGACAGTATTACAATGGAAAAACTTGAAATTTTAAAACGTGCCGGTGTGACGCGTATTTCCATTAATCCACAGACAATGAAGCAGCATACATTAGAATTGCTCGGTAGAAATCACACAGTAGAACGTGTGAATGAAACATTTTGGATGGCACGTAAGGCTGGTTTTGATAACATTAATATGGATGTGATTGTTGGATTGCCGGAAGAAGATGAAGTGGACTTTTGCAATACGCTGTATAAAATCCATGAACTTGACCCGGATAGTGTCACCGTGCATACGCTTGTGATTAAGAGAGCATCCAGAATGAGACGTGAACAGATGGAGAGAGGTGGAGAAATTCGCCCGGAAGATACACTGATTCCGATTATTCAGAAGGCAAGCGAGGATATCTTAAGAGATTACGGATATCTGCCGTATTATATGTACCGCCAGAAAAATAAGGCAGGTACCACAAGAAATACAAATCAGGAAAATGTTGCCTATGCAAAACCGGGTAAGGAGTGTTTATATAATACGTTAATCATGGAAGAATGGGAAACGATTGCGGCACTTGGCAGCGGCGGCTCCACAAAGTATGTCATTCATGAAGAAAACCGTATGGAGCGCATTGAAAACGTAAAAAGTGTGGATGATTATATTCTCCGCATTGATGAGATGATAGAAAGGAAAAAGAAATTATGGCATTAAAGAAAAAACCAACAACCGGAATGAAAGACATTCTGCCAAGAGAGATGGAGATTCGAGATTATGTAATCGGACAGATTAAAGAGACATATCGTACTTTTGGTTTCCAGTCGATTGAGACCCCTTGTGTGGAACATATTGAAAATTTGAATAATAAACAGGGCGGTGAAAATGAAAAACTCATTTTCAAAATTTTGAAACGTGGTCAGAAACTGAATCTGGAGACGGCAGAAACCGAAAGCGATTTGGTTGATGGTGGTCTGCGCTATGACCTTACAGTGCCGTTATCCAGATATTATGCGAATAATGCAAATGAACTGCCGGTTCCGTTTAAGGCACTTCAGATGGGAAATGTATGGCGTGCCGACAGACCACAGCGTGGACGTTACCGTCAGTTTATGCAGTGTGATATTGATATTTTGGGTGAGCCGTCAAACTTAGCGGAAATTGAATTGATTCTCGCAACGACGACGCTGCTTGGTAAACTGGATTTTGAAAACTTTACCATCCGCATTAACAATCGTAAAATCTTAAAAGGAATGGCTGCTTTCTGCGGATTCCCGGAAGAAGAATACGACGAGGTGTTTATCATTCTTGATAAGATGGACAAGATTGGTATGGACGGCGTTGTGGCAGAACTTTTAGAGGCCGGTTATGCCGGTGAATCCGTAGAAAAATGTAAGACTTTATTTGAGACAGTAACAAGTGATATTGAGGGCGTACGCTATATGAAAGATACGCTTGGCGAGTTTTTGGAAGAGGGATCTGCCGAAGATTTGGAGACTATTATTTCTACAGTAGAAAAAGTTAAAACAGCAAATTTTAAAATTGTTTTTGACCCGACACTTGTCCGTGGTATGAGTTATTATACCGGACCAATTTTTGAAATTGCGATGGATGAGTTTGGCGGTTCTGTCGGTGGCGGCGGACGTTACGATGAAATGATTGGAAAGTTCACCGGAAATAACACATGTGCATGTGGATTTTCCATTGGATTTGAGCGTATTGTTATGCTGCTTTTAGAGCGTGATTACAAAGTGCCGTCGGCAGCTCAGAAAAAAGCCTATTTGATTGATAAAAAAGCATCTGCGGATGTAATCGCAGAAGTAATCGAAAAGGCAAAAGCCGAAAGAGAAAAAGGAATTATTGTTGCTATTAATATTATGAAAAAGAACAAAAAATTCCAGAAGGAACAGCTCATGGCAGATGGCTATGAAGAGATTGAAATGATTTACGCAGATTAATTAGCAAAACAAACCGATACAATCGGGTTATCTATGGAGGTTATTATGGCAGAGTCAATGACAGGATTAAAGCGCACATGCCGATGCGCGGAATTAACAACAGAAAATATTTCTCAAACCGTTACCGTGATGGGATGGGTTCAGAAAAGTCGTAACAAAGGCGGAATTGTCTTTGTGGATTTAAGAGACCGTTCCGGTATTATCCAGCTTATTTTCGAAGAAAGCAATGTTGGAAAAGAAGGGTTTGAAAAAGCAGCAAAATTAAGAAGTGAGTTTGTTGTGGCTGTTACAGGAACTGTTACAAAGCGTTCCGGTGCGATCAATGAGAATTTGAAAACCGGTGAGATTGAAGTGGTTGCCACCGATATCCGGATTCTTTCGGAATCGGAAACACCACCATTCCCAATTGAGGAAAATTCAAAAACAAAAGACGAACTTCGTTTGAAATATCGTTATCTTGATTTGCGTCGCCCGGATTTGCAGCGTAATCTGATTTTGCGCAGTAAAGTCGCTATGGTTGCACGCCAGTTTTTGGCAGATGAAGGATTTTTGGAGATTGAAACACCAATTTTGATTAAGAGTACACCGGAGGGAGCACGTGATTATCTTGTGCCAAGCCGTGTGCATCCGGGCAGTTTTTATGCGCTGCCACAGAGTCCGCAGGTGTTAAAACAGCTCCTTATGTGTTCCGGTTATGACCGTTATTTCCAAATTGCAAAATGTTTCCGTGATGAGGATTTGCGTGCAGACAGACAGCCGGAGTTCACACAGATTGATATGGAATTATCTTTTGTTGATGTGGACGATGTTCTGGATGTCAATGAGAGATTACTGCAGAAAATGTTTGCTCTGATTGATGTGGATGTTCCACTCCCAATTCCACGTATGACCTGGCAGGAAGCAATGGACCGTTTTGGGTCGGATAAGCCGGATACCCGCTTTGGCATGGAGCTTAATGATGTGACAGAAGTCGTTAAAAACTGTGGTTTTGGCGTATTTACCGGTGCCATTGAAAATGGCGGTTCCGTGCGTGGTATTAATGCGAAGGGACAGGGCGCTATGCCACGTAAGAAGATTGATAAATTAGTTGACTTTGCAAAAGATTTTGGTGCCAAAGGACTTGCTTATCTGTGTATCAATGAGGATGGCAGCTATAAATCTTCTTTTGCAAAATTTATGACAGAAGAGGAATTGAAAAACTTAGTAGAAGCAATGGCTGGTGAGCCGGGCGATTTGCTGTTGTTTGCAGCGGATAAAAATAAAGTTGTCTGGGATGTGCTTGGAAACCTTCGTCTGGAGCTTGCGAAACAGATGGATTTGCTTGACAAAAATGAATTTAAGTTCCTCTGGGTAACGGAGTTTCCGCTTCTTGAGTTCAATGAGGAACTGGGCCGTTTCCAGGCAATGCACCATCCGTTTACAATGCCGATGGAAGAGGATATTCCATATCTGGAAAGTGATCCGGGACGTGTTCGTGCACAGGCTTATGATATTGTATTGAATGGTACGGAAATCGGTGGAGGTTCCATCCGAATCCACCAGAACGATATTCAGGAGAAGATGTTTGAAGCATTAAACTTCTCCAAAGAAGATGCGTATGAGCAGTTTGGATTTTTGTTAGATGCCTTCAAATACGGCGTTCCGCCTCATGCAGGACTGGCCTATGGTCTGGATCGTCTGGTTATGCTGATGGCAAAGGAAGACAGTATTCGTGAAGTAATTGCATTCCCGAAAGTAAAAGATGCTTCTTGTCTGATGACAAATGCACCAAGTCCGGTGGATGCAAAGCAGTTAGATGAATTAGGTATTATGGTTGAAGAAAAGGAGGAACAGGCAGAATGAGTGTAGCACAAAAAAGTTTTGGAACAACCAAGAATGGAGAAGAGGTAACTCTTTACACCATCACAAACAAGAATAACGTATCGGTAAGCGTCATTGATTATGGTGCAAACTTAGTGTCTTTGATGGTACCGGATAAAAACGGCAATGTGGAAGATATTGTTCTTGGATTTGATAACGTTGCCGGTTATGAAGTGAATGGATGCTTTTTCGGTGCGTTCATCGGACGTCATGGAAACCGCATCGGCGATGCCAAATTTGAGTTAGACGGTGTAACGTATGAACTTGAGAAAAATGATGGAAAGAATAATCTGCATGGCGGCACACCGGGCTATCATCAGGTTATGTACCAGGCAGCAGTTGGTGACAACAGTGTCACATTTACCCGTGTAAGTCCGGATGGAGAGCAGGGATATCCGGGAAATCTTGATGTGAGTCTGACCTATACGTTGACAGATGACAATGAATTAAAATTGCATTATGTGACAAAATCAGACAAAAACACACTTTGCAATTTGACAAATCATAGTTACTTTAACTTAAAAGGACACAAGGGCGGACAAATTACGGACCACATTGTGACGATAAAAGCAAACGGCTTTACGTCGACAAGTGACGATTTGATTCCGGACGGAACAATTGTAGATGTGACCGACACACCAATGGATTTCAGAAAGCCAAGATGTGTAGGTGACGATATTGATTCCGATTATCCACCGATTGTTTTGGCAGGTGGTTATGACCACAACTATGTTTTGGATAAGCCGGAAGGAACTTTTGCAAAAGTAGCAGAAGTGACAGAAAAGGAAAGTGGCAGAACAATGGAAGTGTATACAGACCTTCCGGGCATGCAGCTTTATTCCGGAAACTTTATTGAGAATGAGAAAGGAAAAGATGGACAAACTTATACAAAGAGAACCGGTATCTGCTTTGAAACGCAGTTTTTCCCGAACTCCATCAATGTTAAGTCCTTTACACCATGCGTGATTAAAGCAGGCGAAACCTTTGAATCCGAAACAATGTATAAATTTTTCTTTTAGTTAGGAAATACTTACGATCGACAAATGCTAAGCTTTCTAATCGGATAAGTGATGGTGTTTGTCGGTTTTGCATAACAAAAAGGAAGATGGCGGGGAACCATCTTCCTTTCTGCATTAAAAAGAGGAGAAAGTTTGGTTTAAAAACACCAAAACAATTTATGAAAAAAAGAATCTTGTAAGCAAATTCATGTTACAATCGTTAGTATAGGGGTTAGATGTTAGGATAGTTTTGCGAAAATGTAAACGTTTTGTTAACATGGGAAATTTACGGTAATTCTTTTTTGTGGGAATAACGAAACAAGATATGGTTGAATACTATAGGATAAAAAGGCAGCTTTGATTTTACTAAAGGAGAGTGAATGGTGAAAAGTGTATTGGGAAAATTGATTCAAAGAGAATTTGGAAAAGAACGGTATGCGTGCTATGCCGATAAATTAAAGAGAAAACAAAGTATGGATGTGTTTTGCGATATTTATGAGAAATTGAGTCATTCGTCGGAAGAAGAACTGGATTTGGCGTTAAAAGGACTTTTGGACACCGTGCAGCAGTCAATTGGAATCAGCCGCAACTTTATCTATATTGTGACTGGTTTTGCAGTTACGGTGCTTACGCTTGTTTTTTTACAGCTTCCTGCGGTGGTGTTTGCCATAACAGCAGTGACCGCCGGACTTATTTTTTTGTATAAGACGTGTGAATTTGTGAAAAACCGGTACTGTGACCGTGACATCCGCATTGTTTTGATTTATAAGATTGCTCTCTTTCATCTTTTGGAAGAATCTTGTTTACAAGAGGAGCAACATGAGCTATAATAGCGGTATGTCAATAAATCTGGGGAGCTTGCAGACAGGCTGAGAGGAAGGTGACACCTTCGACCCGAAACCTGATGTGGGTAATGCCAACGGAGGAAGAATCTATGGAGGACCACATTTGTGGTCTTCTTTTTTTTGAATGGAGGATAAGAATGAGTAATTATACGACACAGATGGATGCAGCCAGAAAAGGAATTATCACACCGGAGATGGAGCGGGTCAGCGCTTATGAAAATTTCGATGTGGAAGAACTTCGCGAGTTAGTTGCAAAAGGACAGGTTGCGATTCCTGCCAATAAAAATCACAAATGCTTAAAAGCTTATGGAATCGGTTCCCGTTTGAAAACAAAAATCAATGTTAATCTTGGAACGAGTAAGGATTGTCTTGATTTGGATGTGGAAATGAAGAAAGTACAGGCGGCTGTCGATATGGGTGCTGAGGCAATTATGGACTTGAGTTCATTTGGTGATACACAGAAATTCCGCCGTAAACTGACAAGTGAATGTCCGGCTGTTATTGGTACCGTGCCGATTTATGATGCCGTTGTTTACTATAACAAAGCATTAAAAGACATTACTTCCGATGAGTGGATGGAAGTCGTAAAAATGCACGCCAAAGACGGTGTTGATTTTATGACCATTCACTGTGGAATTAACCGTGCCACAGCAGACCGTTTTAAACAGAATCTGCGTCACACCAATATTGTATCCCGCGGCGGTTCCATTATTTTTGCATGGATGGAATTAACCGGAAATGAAAATCCATTTTATGAGAGATATGATGAACTTTTGGATATCTGCGAAGAGTATGATGTGACAATCAGTTTAGGAGATGCCTGCCGTCCGGGAAGTATTGAAGATGCCGGAGACATTTCGCAGATTTCCGAATTGGTTGCACTTGGTGAACTGACACAGCGTGCATGGAATCACAATGTACAGGTTATGGTTGAGGGACCGGGTCATATGCCGCTGAATCAGATTCGTGCAAACATGGAAATTCAGCAGACGGTATGTAAGGGAGCGCCATTTTATGTATTAGGACCTTTGGTGACCGATGTTGCACCGGGTTATGATCATATTACCAGTGCGATTGGTGGAGCAATTGCTGCGACTTATGGTGCATCATTCCTTTGCTATGTAACACCGGCAGAGCACTTGCGTCTCCCTACACTTGAAGATGTTAAAGAAGGAATTATTGCTTCCCGCATTGCAGCCCATGCTGCGGACGTGGCAAAAGGACTGCCGGGTGCAAAAGACTGGGATTTTGAAATGAGCGAAGCACGTCGCAATCTTGATTGGGAAAAGCAGTTTGAACTTGCCATTGACCCAGAAAAAGCACGCCGTTACCGTGCAGAAAGCAAACCGGAAAAAGAAGATACATGTACGATGTGCGGAAAAATGTGTGCCGTAAGAAATATTAATAAAATTCTTCGAGGTGAAGACGTCGATATCATGGACTAAACGAATTACTATCTTGCAAAACACCCTCCATTAGGTGTATAATAATACTGCATTAATGTGCGGATATTATACCCATGGAGGGATTTTTTATGAAGAAAAGGATTTTGGATTTTTTAATTAAGATTGGAAAGAAGTGTAAACCACTTACCTACCCGGTAATGATTGTAGTCATTGCCTTTTTGACAATTTATCATGCGATAAGAAATCTATTTACAAAGGAGAATAAATGGAAGTCTCTTGTGACCGGTGCCATCTGTCTGGTTGCCATTGTAGGAGCTGTTCTTGTCCTGCCATCACTGGCGGATGAGATGACGGGTGAGAGCCAGACCGAGACTGTGTCAGAGGCGGAACTTGAGCCGACGATGACACCGGATGTGACGGTGGAGCCGGTTGTGACTGAAGAACCGGAAGAAAAGCAGGACAGTGAGGAGACAGAATCGGTAGAAGAAACGACAAAACCGGAAGAAGAGAAAAAAGACGAGGGAAAGGCGACGGATGAGCCACAGGCAACTGAGGAACCGCAATATCAGTCAGCAGCCAAACAGGATGAATCCGATAATCTGCCAAAAGAGGAAAAGAAGGCAATTAAGAAAAAGAGGGAAGCGGCACCGGTTCAGTTAGAAAAACCGACCTGCCAGGTGGTAGAGCAGCCGGTAGGGCCGTATACATATCCGATGGATTCAACCATCAAAGTAAAAGTTGAAGTAACACCGCCGGCAGGAGCCGGTTATGAGTGCCAGTGGTATGTAAGCAAAACGGCAAACGGTACCGGTGAGGCGCTGGTTGGAAATGGAGCAAAGACAACAACGTATTCCATTCCGAAAGATACCGGAGCCGGTGATTATTATTTCTACTGTATGGTGAAAAGTGTTGACAATAACCAGTATGATTTAGATTCTGAAGAAGTACGCAGCGATGATGTAGTTGTTACGATTCAGAAGGGCGAGCCGCAGCTTTCTGATTTTGATATCAGTACGATTAAAGAGGAATACTATTATACCGGAGAAATCATTAATCCAACTATTGTGTCTCCGAAAGAGGGAATGGGAAATGCCTATATTGTTGTGAAAGATGGCACGACAGAAAATCGTCCGAAAGCAGACAGTGATGATCCTTATGCGATTTATCTGCATGTCAGCAAGGGTAGTAACTATAAGGCAAAAACAATTGATTTGAATAAAACAATTACCATTAAGCGTTATCCGACACCAACGAAACCGTACACAGTCAGTGGTACAAAAGGAAAACTTGTCGATGGAAAACAGTGGTATACTTCAGATGTAAAGATTGTACCGATGAGTGGCTATTTGATTTCAACGGATGAGAGCGATTTTAAAGATTCCATCATTTGTTCATCCGATGGTACGAATCAGGGACCACTTAACGTCTATTTAAAAAATAAAAATAATAAAGGAATCACCGGTGCAATAACGGTGGCAGAAAAGCGGGATGGACAGATTAATATTGATAAGACCAAACCGACAGCAACGATAACTTATGAAGGAAAACAGTATTCGGATGCCGATCATGAACTTAGCGAGGATTGCTTTAATCATGAAGTTGTATTTTCTCTGAGTGCAGAGGATGAGACGAGTAAAGTGGACAGCCGTGCTTATGTGCTGGCAACAAAGGCGATGACGGCAAGCCAGTTAAAGTCAGCTTCCTGGGTTACTCTTGCAGAAGGGGACACGGTTACGTTCAGCCAGGAGGGAAAACGTATTTTCTATGCTCGTGTAATCGACAAGGCAGGAAATACAACTTATTCCGCATCTAATCAGATTACTGTGGATAAGACCTTGCCGGAAATTTTATGTGGAAGTAAAAAATTAGGGGATACGAAAAGTTATATTGCAGATCGCAAAAAAATTACGGTTACGGATGACTATCTTTCAAAGGTTACTGTGAAAAACGGTTCCAATACGGTTCTTACAAAAACAGAAGATGATATCACAAAGGGAAGTGTATCGTTTGTCATTGAGAGAACTACGGAAACGAATGATGATATTGTTTACGAGATTACGGCAGAGGATAAGTCCGGTAATCAGAAAGTTACGACATTGACACTGAAAAATCCGGTACTTGATGTCGATGCGAAAAACCTCGATTTTGGAAGTGGCAGCTCGGCACTGACTTATGGTTATGAAGAGGTGGAAGCACAGGCGGTAAGCTTGATAAATAAAGCAAACAATCAGCCGGTGGCAGCAGATTCCATTACATTGGAAGGTGCAAATGGAGAAGCAGAGTATTTTGAAGTTGCAGATGGAACAAAAATACGTCCAAAACAGGGACTTCATGCAGGAACTTATACCGAAGTGGTTCGGATTGCTTATAATGGAGATGCTGAGTCCGAGGTGACCTGCAAATGCAGCGTAACAATTAAAAAAGCCAACATGTTAGTGCGTTACACCGGTCAGAAAGATGTCGGTTATCATACGCTGCCGGATTTGAAAGGAACAATTGAGTACACAGCGACGGATTTTAAAAATGGAGACACAAAGGATGTATTTGTAAAAGATGCAGATTTTGTGGCACCGAAATTATATTATATGGATGAAAATCAGAATAGTCAGGAATTTACATCGGATAAACGTGCAATGGAAACGATGCAGCTGATTCCGGATGGCGGTTCTTCACACGACTATGAATTTTCATATGCAGCCGGTGAACTGGAAGTGAAACATCATGTACTTCGTGACGGCTATGTGATTGAGGGTAAAAAGGTAAAAGGCTACGATTGGTATGTATCAGATTATGTAGCCATCCGCCCGGCGGCGAATTATCAAATTAGTGATTCGGAAGCAGCAGATTCTTTCGCTTCCCAGACACAGTCGATTTCCGTGGCTGGGCCGACAAACGGTGTAGAGAAAAGTTTTTATGTTATGAATACACAGACGGGTGAAATTTCTGCGCAGATGAAAGAGACGATAAAAATAGATAATACGGCTCCGTATTTTAGAAATGGAGAAGGTATTACCGTATCCTCCAATCTGTGGGCTGAGTTTTGTAATTCCGTAAGTTTTGGACTGTTTTTTAATCAGACCAAAGCGGTATCCATCAGTGCAACGGATGAAGAGAGCGGACTGGAACCAATTCAGTATTGTATATCGGAAAAAGCCGTGGAAGGAACAGCAGAGAGTTTAGATACCAAATTAAACTGGGTAACGTATGAGGATGGATTTTCGATTTCACCGGAGGAATATGAGAGTGCGGTTATTTATGCAAAAATAACAAATCATGCCGGTTTGTCAACTTATATATCTTCCAATGGTTTGGTGTTTGATAACAAGCAGCCGGAAATCAATAAGGTTGAAAATGGAAAAGAACAGGGTATCGTGGATGAAAAAGAATATATCACGGAAGTTTTGTCCTTAAAAGTTTCAGACGGTAATTTAAATGAGACAACACTCTATGAGGGAACCGATGTTACGGCATCCGGAAGTGCCCTTTCGATTGTTGAAGAGTCGGAAGGGATGAAGACGGCGGAGAAGGAGATTGCCTGCCCACAGAAAGGCTCTAAGACTTATACCGTGGTAGCGAGAGATTCAGCCGGTAATAATGCGGAGCGTGAGTTTACGATTACGAAACCGATTTATGATATTACGGCAGATACGCTTAAAATTGCGGATGCGGTTTATGGTTACACATCAACGCCACAGACCAAAATAACCTTTAAAAATACGGATAAGGCAAATGCAGACGCTACGGTACAGAAAGTCATTCTTGGCGATGACAAACATTTTGAAGTGAAAAACACAGGAAATGAATTCTGGATTGCTGCCAAAGAAGGACTTTCACATGGTAAATATGCAACGGATGTGACACTGGTTTATAACGGTGGCAAAGAAGCAAAGACGACATGTGGTTTTTCTGTTGATAAAGCGGTTTTGAAGGCGACATATTCGGGCGATGATTTGTATTATCACGAAACGTTAGCTAAGGGTTCTGTAAAAGTAACCGGATTTGTAACGCAGAACGGTGTTGTGGAAACACCGGAGACGGCAGCCGGCTATGTGGCTCCAACGGTTGATTTTACACAGACAGCGAAAGAGACAAAAGAGCTTACACCAAAAGGCGGCAAGGCAGATAATTATACCTTTGAGTATGTGTCCGGTCTGCTTTTGGTTGACCGCCGCTATGCGAGTGCCGGAAAAGACGGTCAGTACCGAATTGAAGGCAGTGTTTCGGATACCGGCTGGTATACTTCGGATTTAAGGATTGTACCAAAAGATGGTTACGAACTTTTGAGAGAAGAGGAAGGAAAAGCACTGGATGAGATTGCTCTTACAAAAGATACAGACTGCGGTGAAGAAAAATTCTATATCATGAATGAGACTACGGGTGAAATTTATTATCCGAGTGTATTCAATTATAAGAAAGATACGAAAATGCCGGAAATTAAAGGTGTTGAAAAAGATGCCACATATGAGGCAAACAGCCGTGAGGTAACGGTATCGGATGAGAATCTGTCGAATGTTACCGTGAACGGTAAACCGCAGAGTATGGAAAATAATACGGTTACATTTACTTTGACAGCAGAACAGGAAACGATGGTATATGTAATTACTGCAACCGATTGTGCCGGTAATATGTCAGATTGCACAGTGGTATTAAATCAGCCGGCATCGCTCCCGGCATCAGATGATACCGATGCGGATAATGCAGGCAATTCAGGTGATAATAATACGGATGGAAATGCAGTTACACCGACCGCTTCACCGTCCCAGGCAATTGCCGGTATTGTGAAAAAGCATGTCAAGGTGGTTGACGGAGCACCGAATACAGCACTTGTAACAGGTACACAGGATTTGAAAACATCTGTACTGTCAAATGGAGAACAGCAGGCAGTAGAAGATGGCAGTAATGCAAGCATTGAATTGCGCATCAAGAATATTGACGGCAGTGTTCCTCAAAACGATAAGGAACTTGTGATTGCAAATCTGTCGGGTTATTCGGTCGGTGAATATTTGGATATCACACTGTGGAAGAAAGTAGGAAGCAGTTCAGAGAAAGAGGTAACAAATTTGGCAAAACCGATTTCTGTAACGGTAACGGTTCCTTCGGATTTGCGGAATGCGTCGCGTGAATTTGTTGTCCTTCGTGTTCATAAAGGAAAAGTATCCGTATTGGAAGATTTGGATTCAGCAACAAATACGGTTACATTTAAGACAGACCGTTTCTCTACGTATGCGCTTGCCTACCGTACGGCTGCAGCACTTACAACGAGACAGACAAATTCCACGAAGAATACAAGTGTGATTGGAACACTTGCGACAAATCCATCACCGGCTACCGGCGATACGGCTCCACTTCTGCCGATTGCTATTGTATTTCTTGGTTCTTTATCAGGAATACTCATAACGATGGTGCTTCGGAGAAAAATGTAATTCATCGGAGGTTTTAGCATGAAAAAAGTTAGAACACATTTGGAAGACCGTGTTCTTCCATCTTATACAAAAGGAGAAGAAATTTTTAATATGGTTTCGCATATTGCCGGTGGTGCGCTGGCAATTGCGGCACTGGTACTCTGTGTGATTTTTGCAGTAATACACACAGATGCATGGGGTGTTGTGGGAGCAGCTATTTATGGCTCCACGATGGTTGTGCTTTATGCGATGTCAAGTATTTATCATGGTTTGAAACCGGAAATGCCTAAAAAGGTGTTTCAGGTTATTGATCACTGTACAATTTATTTTCTAATCGCAGGAACTTATACGCCGGTCACTTTGACGGCACTGAGACCACAGTACCCGGTACAGGCATTTGTGATTTTTGGTATTGTGTGGGCGTGCTGTTTCATCGCGGCAACTCTGACGGCAATTGATTTGAAAAAATATCAGATTTTGTCGATGATTTGTTATCTTGCGATGGGATGGTGTATTATTTTCTTTATTAAACCGACGGTGCAGTGTCTTGGTGCCGGAGGAACCGTCTTTTTGTTTACCGGCGGTGTTGCTTACACCATTGGAGCAATTTTGTATGGTATTGGTAAAAAGAAAAAATATGTGCATTCCATTTTCCACTTGTTCGTGGTGGCGGGAAGTATTTTGCACTTTTTTATGATTTTGTTTTATGTTATACTATAGCGTAAAGTGTTCCCTTATGAATGGGGATGCGGGTTGTTTAGTGGTTTTGATTGATGCAAAAGAATTTGGAGGATAAGATGATAGTAGAACCAAAAGTAAAAGGATTTATCTGCACGACAGCACATCCTGCCGGCTGCAAAGAGAGTGTAAGAAGACAGATTGCTTATTGTAAAGAAAAAGGCATGGTGGAAGGACCGAAGAAGGTATTGGTGATTGGCTCTTCGACCGGTTATGGTTTGGCAAGCCGTATTGCAGTAACATATGGTTACGGGGCAGATACGATTGGCGTGGCATTTGAGAGAGAGTCCAATGGAAGAAGAACGGCAACTGCCGGCTGGTATAACACAAAGGCATTTGAAGAGTTTGCCAAAGAAGACGGTTATTATGCAAAGTCATTTAATGGTGACGGTTTTTCGGAAGAAATGAAAAATCAGGTAATAGAGACGATTCGCAAGGATTTTGGAAAAGTTGATATGGTTGTTTACAGTATGGCAGCTCCGAGAAGAACGATGCCGGATGGAACGACAGTATCCTCTGTATTGAAAACGGTAGGAAAAGAACTTACAAATAAAACGATTGATTTGAGAAATAATGAAATTAAAGACGTAACGGTACCGGTTGCCAACGAAGAAGAAATTGAAAATACGGTTAAAGTTATGGGCGGTGAAGACTGGGAAGCATGGATTCAGGCTCTTGTAGATGCAGACGTCTTGAGTGACAATGCTGTTACGTTAGCATATTCTTATATCGGACCGGAACTGACTCATGCGATTTACAAAGAAGGCAGTATCGGTCAGGCAAAGAAACATCTTTTTGAGACATCGAAAAAACTCACAAAAGAGTTTGAGGCGAAAGGATTGAAGGCTTACATCTCGGTGAATAAGGCGTTGGTTACACAGAGCAGTGCAGCAATTCCAATTGTCCCACTTTACATTTCTCTGCTTTATAAGATTATGAAGAAAGAGGGACTGCATGAGGGGTGCATCGAGCAGATGAACCGTTTGTTTATCGACAAACTGCCGGCAAAGGAAACGGATGCAGAAGGTTATATCCGTCTTGATGACTGGGAAATGGAAGATAAAGTCCAGAATGAAATAACAAAGCTTTGGGACTTAGTTACGACAGAGAACATTGGCGAGCTTGGTGACATTGAAGGTTACTGGGAAGATTTTTATCACATGTTTGGTTTCCATTATGACAATGTGGATTATAGTGCTGATGTAGAAATTTAAAAATGACAGAAATAAAAAAGGGGCTGCCAAAATGGCAGCCTCTTTCAATTTGCAATTATAATCTTGCAACTACGAAAATATCATAGATAGCGCGAATTGCATCTTCGAAATCTTCATTATTTACACCGATGATAATATTTAACTCACTCGAGCCCTGGTCAATCATTTTTACATTGATATGCGCATGAGCAAGAGCGGAGAACAAACGACCGGCAGTACCACGTGTACTCTTCATGCCACGTCCTACAACAGCAATCAAAGCTAAATCAGATTCCAGATGAATGGTATCCGGTTTTGCTAAACGGTTGATGTCGGCAATGACTTCCTGCTCTTTTTCCTGAAATTCGTCCTGATGAACAAAAATAGTCATGGTATCAATACCGGATGGCATATGCTCAAAAGAGATACCATTGTCTTCAAAAGCGCTGAGGACTTTGCGACCAAAACCGATTTCGGAGTTCATCATATCTTTTTCAATATTAACGGCTACAAAGCCTTTTTTTCCGGCAATACCGGTGATGGTATAAGCAGGAATCCGGCAGGTGCTTTCTACAATCATTGTTCCATCGTCTTCCGGACGGTTTGTGTTTCGGATGTTAATTGGAATACCGGCTTTTCGTACCGGGAAGATTGCATCTTCGTGGAGTACGGAAGCACCCATGTAAGCAAGTTCTCGTAATTCCATATAAGTAATGGTATGAATGACTTCCGGATTTTTTACGATACGTGGGTCAGTAACTAAGCAGCCGGAAACGTCTGTCCAGTTCTCATACAAATTCGCATTGATTGCTTTGGCAACCAAAGAACCGGTGATATCGGAACCGCCGCGGGAGAAAGTAACAACTGTACCATTTTTCATGGCACCGTAAAATCCCGGAATGACAGCTCGTTCAATTTTATCTAAATAAGTGGCAAGAAGCTCGTTGGTGGTTTCAGAATCAAAAGACCCGTCTTTGTTAAAACGGATTACATTGGCAGCATCGACAAATTCATAGCCGAGGTATTTTGCCATAATTTTTCCGTTTAAGTACTCGCCACGGGAAGCAGCGTACATAGAACCTGCTTTTGCTACAAACTGTTTTTTAATGATTTCAAAATCTTCATCTAAAGAAAAATCGAGTTTCAAACCATTAATGATTTCGTTATAGCGGTCTTTGATTTGATTTAACTGCTTGTTGAATGCCTTGCTCTGTTCTGCCAGTTCATAGCAGTGATACAGCATATCCGTTACCTTCGTATCATCGGAAAAACGTTTTCCCGGTGCGGAAGGGACTACATAACGGCGGGATTCGTCTGCTCGAATAATAGCGCCAACTTTCATAAACTGTTCTGCGCTGGCAAGGGAACTTCCACCAAACTTAACTACTTTTTTCATGAAACATCTCTCCATATATTTTTTTTGTGTCAAAGATTTACAGACACACGATTATAGTAAACCATGTTTTTTGGTATTTTTCAAGAGTTTTTTGTGATATAATAAGAAAAAGAAATTTTACAGAGGAGGATTTGTATGGAAGGAATTACATTATATTCCATTGATTATTATAAAAAAAGTGTTTTTAAAGGCAGTTACCGGGGGATGAATTTCAGAATTTCGAAAGACGGCGATGAGGAGGGAAAGAAACTTCTTGCGACTGCGTGGAAAGGGCCGTTTATACTGGAAAAGACAAAGGAGGAGCCGGTGACGATGGCGTTTAATTTTTCGGATGAGGGGCTTTTAGAGGCGGATGAATGGTTGACGAAACAGCAGAAACTGTTATGCCCGGGAGTAGGGGAAGAGTGACCTCTTGTAACTTTTTGAAAAACGAGTATAATACTAGTAGCAGAGAAACATAAGAATAAGGAGGTTATTATTACCATGACAAAAATTGATATTTTTTCCGGTTTTCTTGGTGCCGGTAAGACAACATTGATAAAAAAACTGATAAAGGAAGCATTTCAGGGAGAAAAACTTGTCCTGATTGAAAATGAATTTGGTGAGATTGGCATTGATGGCGGTTTTATGAAAGATGCCGGCATTAATGTAACGGAAATGAATTCAGGATGTATTTGCTGTTCATTGGTTGGTGATTTTGGTGCCGCATTGGAAGAAGTACTTGAGAAATATCATCCGGACCGCATTATTATTGAGCCATCCGGTGTTGGTAAATTGTCGGATGTTATTAAGGCTGTCTCCGGTGTAATGGAAAGCCATGCCGATGTGCAGATGAATGGGTATGTTACGGTGGCAGACGCAACAAAATGTAAAATGTATATGAAAAACTTTG
Source organism: Clostridium sp. AF36-4 (assembly GCF_003435975.1). Taxonomy (NCBI): domain Bacteria; kingdom Bacillati; phylum Bacillota; class Clostridia; order Eubacteriales; family Clostridiaceae; genus Clostridium; species Clostridium sp. AF36-4. Next base: position 81,304 of record NZ_QTVH01000005.1, read on the forward strand.
GTGAATTTTACAATAATCAGGTTGAGAGCGCAAAGACAATTGTGCTAAGCCGGACCGGTAAAATTACGGATGAAAAGTTAGATGCTGCGTTGGCTTTGATTCGCGAGAAAAATGATAAGGCAACAATTATTACGACACCATGGGATGAGATTGATGGAAAACAGATTCTTGGTGCGATTGAGGAGAGTAATTCGCTGGAATTAGAATTGATGGAAGAAGAGGATGTATGTCCGGAGTGTGGACATCATCATGATCACGACCATGAACACCACCATCACCATGAGCACGGTGAGTGCGACCATCACGACCATGAACATGAACACCATCATCACCACGGGGATGGCGAGTGCTGTTGTGGACATGACCACGAGCATGGACATCATCACCATCATGCGGACGATGTATTTACAAGCATGGGTATCGAGAGTGCGCACAAATACAGTGAGGAAGAATTGACCGGTATTTTGAAAAAATTGTCTGCTGAGGATAATGGCTATGGAAACATTCTTCGCGCGAAGGGAATTGTACCGGCGACGGAAGGTGAATGGTTCCACTTTGATTTGGTACCTGGTGAGTACGAAGTACGCCGGGGCAGTGCAGACTATACCGGAAGAATCTGTGTTATTGGAGCAGAGTTGAAAGAAAGTGAAATTAAGCAATTGTTTTTAGGATAAGGAATGGAGGAAACTATGTTTGGAAATCGGGATATTCCGGTCTATTTGTTTACCGGTTTTTTGGAAAGCGGTAAATCAACATGTTTTCAGGAAATACTGGAAGAGGGAAATTTTGAAGACGGCTTGCGTACCTTATATCTGATGACGGAAGAGGGAGAAAAAGAAGTCGATGAAATGTTGCTTCGCCATAATAAAGTGGACACGGTTTTGATTGAAGACGAGGAAGATTTGACAGAAGATAAGTGTAAAGAACTTGTGAAACAGTATAAGCCGGCACGAATTGTTATTGAAGTAAACGGAATGTGGGATTTGGTTAAGTTAATCAATGAAACCATTCCGGAAAATTGGATTGTTGTGCAGACTTTTACGACGGTCAATGCGGAAACATTTTCTGTTTATATCAATAATATGAAATCATTGATTATGTCGCATTTTCAGCAGTCGGATTTGGTTATTTTTAACCGTTGTTCGTCCGATATGGACAAGGCATCCATGCGTCGAAATGTCAAAGCAATCAACCGCCGTGCCCAGGTTTTATTTGAATCAGAGGATGGCTCGGTTGAGAGTAATATTGAAGAAGAATTACCGTTTGATGTCACTGCAAAAGAAATTGTATTAGAAGATGATGATTTTGGATTGTGGTATCTGGATGTCAGTGAGCATCCGGAAAAATACGAGGGAAAAACGATTGTATTTAAGGGACAGGTATACAGAAATAGAACCTTCCCAAAAGATGCCTTTGTACCATCCCGTGCAGCCATGACCTGCTGTGCAGACGATATCGCAAAAATCGGATTTATCTGCCATTATCCAGAGGCTGATAAATTTGCAACCAACGACTGGGTTATGGTAACGGTAAAAGTAAAACCGGAATTTAGCCGTAAACAACAAGCATTAGTGCCAATGCTTTGGGCTGACAAAGTCGAAAAAACCACTCCCCCACAAGAGGAAGTTGTATACTTTAGTTAGCTACAAGCCACGCACCAAAAGAGATGCGCCATGGCATGCAAGCTCGCTTGCAAATGCCATGGCGCATCTCTTTTGGTATGAGGCGACAGCCTCTATGAGCGGAGCCGGAGGCGGAGCGAATAGCGTGGGATATTCGGCGGAGCGAATAGCGTTGCATAAGGCAAGCCATCACAAATTTTATAGATGTTTTACAAACGTTGTGCTATACTACTAATAGACAAAAGGCAGAAAGAAATTTAATCAATATTGAAAGTACAAGGAGCACAACATGAAGATACTTAGCAAACAAAGAAACAGCCGAATGTGCATGATTTGCGGGCTGGATAATGAATATGGCGTGAATGCACCATTTTACAACATGGAAGATGGCAGTGTGATGACGGTGTTTCGCTACAAAGAACAGCACCAGAGTTATCCGGGACGTGTGCATGGCGGTATGATTACGGCGATGCTTGATGAGATGGGGCTTCGTTCCTTGTGGGCGAAGGAATTGTCGGAGGAGACTTTTGGTGTGACGATATCGTTGGATACCAAATACCGCAAACCGGTTCCCTATGAGACAGAATTGATTGGGCGGGGTGTAGTTGTAAAAAACACGAGCCATTTTATTATTACAGATTCTTATATTATGGATAAAGACGGTGAAGTCCTTGCAAATGGAAGAATTAAATACATAAAAATGGACACACAGAAGATTCAAGAGGGCATAGAAGTGCATGAAGAAATGCCGTATCTTGTAGAGGATGGCAGGACAGAAATCGAGGGGCCATTCTTTGACAATCTGTAGCCACTATGCTATAGTAAAAGGCGACAATAATTTATGGAAAGCGTCCATGTGAACGTTTTGGTTAGGAGGAAAAATGAGTAAGATTCAGATGAAAACCCCACTTGTAGAGATGGACGGGGATGAAATGACCAGAATCCTTTGGCAGATGATTAAAGATGAACTGTTGCTGCCATACGTTGATTTAAAGACAGAGTATTATGACCTTGGTCTGGAGTACCGCAATAAAACCAATGATCAGGTGACAGTGGATTCCGCAGAGGCAACAAAGAAATATGGTGTGGCGGTAAAATGTGCTACGATTACACCGAATGCTGCCCGTATGGATGAATATGATTTGAAAGAAATGTGGAAATCGCCAAACGGCACAATTCGTGCAATTTTAGATGGTACCGTATTTCGTGCACCAATCCTTGTTAAGGGAATCGTTCCTTATGTAAAAAACTGGACGAAACCGATTACAATTGCTCGTCATGCGTATGGTGATGTTTATAAAAATACAGAAATCAAGGTTCCGGGTAAAGGAACAGCAGAGCTTGTATTTACAGCTGAGGATGGAACACAGACTAAAGAAGTAATTCATAACTTTGATGGTCCGGGAATCATTCAGGGAATTCACAATACAGAAAAATCCATTTCCAGTTTTGCACGCGCATGCTTTAGTTATGCAGTGGACACCAAACAGGACTTGTGGTTCTCTACCAAAGATACCATTTCCAAAAAATACGACCATACATTTAAGGACATTTTCCAGGAAATTTATGATACGGAGTATAAAGAAAAATTTGAGAAACTTGGCATTGAGTATTTCTACACGCTTATTGATGATGCGGTTGCCCGTGTAATCCGTTCAGAAGGCGGCTTTATCTGGGCTTGTAAAAACTACGACGGAGATGTAATGTCTGATATGGTAGCTACGGCATATGGCGATTTGTCCATGATGACATCCGTTTTGGTATCACCAAGCGGTGTTTATGAATATGAGGCTGCACACGGAACGGTACAGCGCCACTATTATAAACATTTGAAAGGCGAAGAGACTTCGACTAATTCCATTGCAACTATTTTTGCATGGACAGGCGCACTCAGAAAGCGTGGAGAGTTGGATGAGATTCCGGAATTGATGGATTTTGCAGACAAACTGGAGAGAGCCTGCATTAAGACTGTGGAGGATGGAAAAATGACAAAGAGTCTTTCTCTTATTTCCACATGTGAAAATCCGGTAATTTTGAACAGCCTTGAATTTATTCAGGCAATTCGTGAGACACTGGATTCTTTGATGTAACATATAAAAAAACAGACCACTGTGATACTGTAAAAGTGCAGATATTGCAGTGGTCATTTTTTGGTATCGGCAGGGGTAGTTTTTAACCTGCCGTCCTTCTGTGTTTATCGTGTAATTATCTTTCATAATCAAAGCAGAAATTGGTACGAGTTGAAATCCTTTTTTCTTCAAAATTGTTAAAAGTTCATCCAGCGCTTCGGCGGTGTGTTTTCCGCCATTGTGGCAGAGAATAATCGAACCGTTGCCAAGATGTTTGTGCTCTGTGACGCGGCGTATGATGGTGGCGGCATCGTAATCTTTCCAGTCGAGGGAATCCACATCCCACTGAATCGGATAATATTTATTTTCCCGGCACACACGGATAAGAGTGTCGTTATAGTCCCCGTAAGGAGGGCGGAACAAAATCATATCTTTACCGGTTAGTTTTTTTACTTTTTCATGAGGTTTCATAATTTCTTCTTTGCATTGTGCGGCCGATAGCTGTGACATCTGTTTGTGGTTTTCACTGTGGTTTCCAAGGTCATGCCCGCCGGCGGCAATTGCTTTTACATCGTCCGGATATTTTTCAATCCAGCCGCCTGTCATAAAAAAGGTTGCCTTTACTTTGTGTTTTTTCAGCGTGGCAAGAAGTGATGCGGTGTCGTCGTTTCCCCAAGCCGCATCAAAGCTGATTGAAATCTGCGGTTTTTCCTTTTCTACGCAGTAGATGGGAAGTTCTTTTTCATGAAGCAGAGATTCATTGAAAACGGCACGGTTTTCCGGATAAACAAAAAAACTTGTTGCGAGCAAAGCAAAGGATGTCAGGACGATGGCACCGATTTTTGTAAAAAGAATCAGTTTTTCCCGTTCTTGTTCGATGTTCATAGATTACCCCGCTATCGTTTTGCTATAGTTTATGGAGAGAAAATGCTTATTATGACAGGAAATCTTTTTTCTTTGCAAGTGTGTATGAATATGGTAAGATTACTACATAAGAAAATTTATGAATGAATCATTTACGAATGGAGGTATATCATGAAAAGAAGAAATTTATTGGCAGCAGTGCTTAGCTTTTCGCTGGTAATAGGGATGAGTGCACCGGTGGATTTGGCACAGGAAAGTAAGAAAACGCAGACCGCAGTATCCATCGAGGATTCGGTCGGTGAGACTTCAAAGTATGGCTATCTTCCAATTCATCGGAAACTATTAAATTCGGATGATTTGTCATCCGGCAGAAAGAAAAAGGCAGCAAAGACAACGATTCCGTCATCGTTTAATGCCAGAGAGGAAGGGCTGTTGACGGATATCAAAGATCAAGGAAAAACGGGCATGTGCTGGACAATGTCTGTGATGGGAGCGTCTGAAGCAGATATTATACAGGATGGCTCTGAAGAATCTCCGGATTTATCAGAGTATCATCTGGCATATTCGACATACAACAAAGCCGACGATCCGCTTGGTTTGACGGTAGGGGATATTTGCAGGCCAAGAGAGAAGAATAATGATTTGTATGGCTGGGGCGGAAATTCCGTTTTAGCAACTGCTACATTAGCCAGATGGCAGGGAGTTGTAGATGAATCAGTTGCTTCTTTTGAAGATTTACAGAACAAAATTAATCGTAACGTAACGGCTGACTTACCGGATGAGGTGATGTATGATAAGGATTCCTATCATTTGCAGAACGTAGAATACATTTATATGACGAAAGCGAACCGCAACCAAATCAAACAGAAATTGATGGAGTATGGGGCAGCGGAGTGCTCTATGTATGCGCCGGAAACATCGAGTGACGAGCAGATGTATGGAAATACTGGGAAAAGCAATTTTACGGCGTATTATTGTGATGATACAAGCAAGACGACCAATCACAGTGTATTGATTGTAGGATGGGATGATAATTATTCGGCAAGTAATTTTAATTCCAAATGTCGTCCTTCTTCAGACGGTGCATGGCTAATTCGCAACAGCTGGGGCGACTGCAACAGTATGGGCGGATATTTCTGGATTTCTTATGAGGATGCTATGCTGCAGGCGGAGAAGAATGAAGAGGCAGAGGTGGCATTCTTTGATGTGGAAAAAGCGGATAATTACGACAATAACTATCAATATGATGGTGGAATTCCATTTGCTTATTCGAGAAGTTTTCTGCGTGGTGCCAATGTATTTGAGGCAAAAGCCGATGAAAAAATGCAGGCAGTTTCTTTCTATACACAGGAAGCAAATGTAAATTATGAAGTATCAATTTATGAGAGTCCGGATTCGGATAATCCGATGTCCGGTAAATTAATGTCTTCATTGTCCGGTACGATTGCAGAGCGCGGATATCATACCATTGATTTTGTAAAAGAAGATAAAGATGAAGTATTTATGACAAAAGGAAAGCGTTATGCAGTTGTTGTAAAATTGGAAGAGAGTGGGGATACTTCTTATCAGACTTATGAATGTACTTATAACAATTCTGCACTTACAGAAGCAGTTAGCGCAAATGAGGGCGAAAGTTATGTTCAGTATTCGGATGGTGAGTGGGAAGATTTTTCCAAACTTGTATGGTCTGGCGGCAGAAAAAACAATGCAAATCTCTGCATTAAGATGTTTTCTGATACTTGGGATTCTACGAAAGCAACACCGACGCCGGTGCCAACGGTAACACCAACGCCGGTGCCAACGGCAACACCAACGCCGGTGCCAACGGCAACACCAACACCGGTGCCAACGGCAACACCAACGCCAGTGCTAACGGCAACACCAACGGCAACACCTGTGACTACGCCGACGCAAAAGGCACAATCAACACCGGCAGCCAATAATCCGACAACCCCGGTAGTTACGGATAATCCTGTAACACCTGATAATAGCAGTGCCCGGACAGTGGTTGTGAAAAAACTAAAGTTTAAATATTCGTTGAAAAAGGTGAAAGCCGGTAAAAAAGTAAAGTTAAGTAAGTGGCTGAAAGTGACGAAAAAACGCGCAGGGGATGCAAAGATTACCTATAAATTTACAAAGAGTAAATATAAAAAATATGCTACCCTGTCAAAAAAAGGTGTCTTTAAGGCAAAGAAGGCCGGAAAGAAAAAGACGGTTTATGTAAAGGCAGCAGCGGGTGACGGCAGTAAAAAGACAGCGAATATAAAAATAAAAATTAAATGATAATAGGGGTTGACTTTTTATGTTATCCTGCATATAATGAACATATGAATAATTGTTCATATGTAAATTTACAGAAACGGAGAGTGATAAAATGCCAAGTGAAGATGAATTGTATGACTTGGCGGAATTGTTTAAGGTGTTTGGCGATTCGACCAGAATCCGGATTTTGTTTGTTTTATTTGAGAAGGATGTCTGTGTTTGTGATTTAGCGGAAACCTTGAATATGACGCAGTCAGCAATTTCGCATCAGCTAAAGATTCTAAAACAGAATAAGTTAGTAAAAGGCCGCCGCGAGGGGAAATCGGTGTTTTATTCACTGGCCGATGACCATGTGCGAACGATTATCGAGCAGGGAATCGACCATATTGCGGAATAACATAATTGAATTGGAGGAAATGAATCATGAAAAAGAAATTTAAATTACAGGACTTGGATTGTGCAAACTGCGCAGCAAAAATGGAAGAATCAATTAAGAAAATTGATGGTGTAAACGATGCAGTAGTCAGCTTTATGACACAGAAGATGACAGTAGATGCCGATGATGCGCGTTTTGATGAAATTATGGATGAGGTTGTCCGTGTTTGTGCAAAAGTTGAGCCGGATTGCCAGATTCTTTTGTAGGAGATGAGTGTATGACAAAAAAACAGAAAAAAATGAGACTTCGGATTATCATTTCCCTTGTCCTATTTGTTATCCTGTTTGTTTGTGAGCATATGGGAGTATTAGAGCCACTGCCGTGGTGGGCACAGCTTTTGATATTTGCCGTTCCGTACCTGATTGTCGGATATGACATTATTTTTAAGGCTGCGAGAAATATTTCCCATGGACAGATTTTTGATGAAAACTTTCTGATGATGATTGCCACCTTTGGTGCATTTGGCGTTGGTGAGTATTTAGAGGCTGTTGCTGTAATGCTGTTTTACCAGGTCGGTGAATTGTTCCAGGGTTATGCGGTTGGAAAATCCAGACAATCCATTACGGAAATGATGGACATCTGTCCGGAATATGCGAATGTAGAGGAAGATGGGAAATTAGTGACAGTAGACCCGGATGATGTAGAAGTCGGTACGATTATTGTTGTAAAGCCGGGAGAGAGAATTCCTCTCGATGGTGTTGTTATAGAGGGCGAATCGTTAATTGATACGGCGGCACTTACGGGTGAGTCGGTACCGAGAAGAGCGTCAGAGGGCGATGAGATTATCAGTGGCTGCGTCAATGGCAGCGGAACGCTGAAAATCCGTACCACAAAGGAATTTGATGATTCGACGGTTGCCAAAATTTTGGAACTGGTAGAGAATGCAAGCAGTAAAAAGGCAAAGGTGGAGAATTTCATCACCCGATTTGCCAAATACTATACGCCGGTCGTTACGATTGGAGCAGTTTTGCTTGCTGTGATTCCACCGCTTATTTTAGGCAGAGGATTCGCTGAGTGGATTCAGAGAGCATGTATTTTCCTTGTTATTTCCTGTCCGTGTGCACTGGTGATTTCGGTGCCGCTTGGATTCTTTGGCGGTATCGGTGCTGCATCTAAGATTGGTGTTTTGGTAAAAGGCAGTAACTTCTTAGAGGCGGTTGCAGAGATGACTACCATTGTATTTGACAAGACCGGAACACTGACAAAAGGCGAATTTAAAGTAACCGAAATGAAACCTGCCGGTGGTGTTTCAGAAGATAAATTATTGGAAGTAGCCGCACTTGGCGAGAGCTATTCAAACCATCCGATTGCCGGTTCGATTATCGAGGCATATGGAAAAGAAATTGAGAGAAGCCGTGTGTCAGATGCGGTTGAAATTGCCGGCCACGGAGTTCAGATTCTCGTAGATGGTGTGATGACTTATGTCGGCAATGAAAAGCTGATGAAAAAACAGTCGATTGCTTATGAGCCGTGTGAAAGCGCCGGAACGGTTGTCTATGTGGGTCAGGAGCAGACCTTTTTAGGGGCACTTGTGATTTCCGACACCGTGAAACAGGGTGCAGCAGAGGCAATTCATAAGATGAAAAATGTTGGTGTGAAGAAGTGCGTCATGCTGACCGGTGATAGAGAAAAAACTGCGAAACATGTGGCAGATGAGTTGAAACTGGATGAAGTGCATGCCGAACTTCTCCCCGGTGATAAAGTGGATGAGGTGGAAAAACTTCTTTCCGCGCAAAAAGATGGAGAGCGTCTTGCCTTTGTCGGCGACGGTATCAATGATGCACCGGTTTTGACCCGTGCAGATATTGGTATTGCGATGGGAAGTCTTGGTTCCGATGCAGCAATTGAGGCGGCAGATGTCGTTTTGATGGATGATGACATCCGAAAGATTGCGTCAACCGTACTGATTTCCAGAAAAACACTTCGCATTGTAAAGCAGAACATTGTATTTGCCCTTGCCGTAAAAGCAGTTGTACTTTTGCTTGGTGCAATTGGTGTGGCGAATATGTGGGAAGCTGTATTTGCCGATGTCGGTGTATCTGTTTTGGCAATTTTGAACTCAATGCGGGTGATGAAAAATCATTAACATGATTTGCATTTTTGATTAACATGTAGTATAATGTCATAGTCAAAGAGGATAGGTCCGAAAATGAAGTGTCCTATCCTCTTTTTTCGACTATGACAAGAGTCCAAAAGAAGGAGGATTTGGTTTGGATAATCACTCAATGATGGAACTGGGAGAAAAGTTAAATAGTAAATTTGAAAATCTGGTGGATTACTGTATGGTGTCCGGTGCCATTAATCAGGATTTGTATAACGAATATGATGTGAAGAGGGGACTTCGCGATTCGAATGGTAAAGGAGTACTTACCGGCTTGACAGAGATTTCAGATGTCTGTGGATACCGCTTGAAAAACGGCAAAAAGATTCCTTGCGACGGAGAACTTTATTATCAGGGATATAATGTAATGGACCTTGTAAAAAGTTTTGAAAACCGCCGATTCGCTTTCGAGGAGACAACCTATTTGCTGATGTTTGGCGAACTGCCGACACATACTCAGTTAAAGGATTTTGAAGAGGTATTAACCAGTCTTCAGGAGCTTTCCGGTCAGTTTGTTCGTGATGTGATTATGAAAGCGCCAAGTGCAAACATTATGAATGCATTGCAGAAAAGTGTGCTGACACTGTATTCGTATGATGAGAATCCGGACGACATTTCCGTGGCAAATGTACTGCGCCAGTCTTTGCAGTTAATCGGCAAAATTCCGTTGATTGCGGTGTATGCGTATTTGTCATACCGTCATTTTGGATTTGATGATAATTTATACATCCGTACACCGGATAAAGATTTGTCAATTGCAGAAAATATTTTGCAGATGGTAAGACAGGACGGTAAATTTACGGAGTTAGAGGCGAAAGTTTTAGATATTGCACTTGTCATTCATGCAGAGCATGGCGGCGGTAATAACTCGACGTTTACCAATCATGTGGTAACGTCTTCCGGCACAGATACATATTCTGCGATTTCAGCATCCATTGCTTCGCTGAAGGGACCGCGTCATGGTGGCGCCAACTTAAAAGTGTTGCAGATGTTTGATGATATTAAAGAACACTGCAAGGACTGGAATAATGAAGAGCAGATTAAAGAATATTTGAATAAAATTCTGAATCGCGAGGCCTTTGATGAATCCGGTCTGATTTATGGAATGGGACATGCGGTTTATACATTGTCTGACCCTCGTGCCGTGATTTTGAAACGCTATGCAAAAAAACTGGCGGAGGCAAAAGGTAAAATGGATGAATTTCATCTGTATGAAACAGTGGAAGAAGTGTCCAAAGATTTGATTATGAAAGCACATTTGCGTTATAAACCGGTTTGTGCAAATGTTGATTTTTACAGTGGTTTTGTATATACTATGCTTGGTATTCCGAGAGAATTATTTACTCCGATTTTTGCGATTGCCCGTATTTCCGGATGGAGTGCACATCGTCTGGAAGAGCTGGTAAACAAGGGTAAAATTATTCGACCGGCGTACAAATACGTAGGAAGTCATGTGGATTTCCGTGAAATAGACGAGAGAGAATAAACGATGGAACAATACATGTTATTTTTCGATATTGATGGAACTTTGTTAGATGAAAAAGAGGGAATCGTGCCGGAGAGTACGGTGCGTGCCCTGCATCAGGCAAAGAAAAACGGACATTTACTGTTTCTTTGTACCGGACGCTGCAAGTCCATCTGGCCAAAGGATATTTTGGAAATTGGTTTTGATGGTGTGGTAGGCGGATGTGGTACGAATATATTTTATCATGGGGAAGAGCTGCTTCATGCAACATTACCGAAAGAATTGCAGAGAGAAGTTGCCGATTCTCTGACGCGCTATCATATCGATGGTGTTTTGGAAGGTCAGGAGACGGCATATTTCCGCAGAGATTACTGGATGCCGGTTGTAAAATCCATCTTTGAGGAAAATGGAACATTTTCGGCAAAATGCCAGTTGTTCTGGGAGGATGCCGATTTGAATTTTGATAAGATGGCACTCTGGTTTGATGAGAGCAGTGACATGAAATCATTTAAGGAACAATGGGAAAACACGTTTGATTTTATTTTACGTGACCCGACTTTTTATGAGGTCGTGCCAAAAGGTTATTCAAAGGCGACCGGAATTGATTTCCTTTGTAAGCGTTTAGAAATTGACAGAGCGCATACGGTAGGAATTGGTGATAGTACAAATGATTTGCCGATGCTTGATTTCACCGGCATCAGCATTGCAATGGGAAGTGGCAATCCGGATATTTTTCCGTCGGTCGACTATGTAACGGCGGCTGTGATGGAAGATGGAATTGAGAAGGCATTGAAACATTATCAATTAATCGAGTAAAGGGAGGTCGGCAAAATGAAGTTAAGTAAATTAGTGGAGCACATCGAGTACGAACTGGTACAGGGAAGCCTTGATACGGAAGTGGCAGACATCGCATATGATTCCAGAAAAATCAAAGAGGGAATGTTGTTTGTTGCCATTGCAGGAACGGTTGTCGATGGTCATAAATACATTCCGGATGTTGTGAAAAAAGGCGCATCGGTGCTTGTTGTGGAAAAAGAGATTGAGTCCATAGATGAAAGTATTACAGTGATTCGTGTGGCAAATGGCAGAGCAGCGCTGAGTCTTTTATCCCAGGCGTATTTTGATTATCCGGCATCGAAGATGATTTCGATTGGAATTACAGGAACAAAAGGAAAATCGACAACCACATATATGATTCGTGATATTATTGAAAAATCCGGGAAAACCTGCGGAATTGTTGGTACAATTGGTGTGGCAATTGCCGGCAAGGTGACACCGACGGAGCATACAACGCCGGAATCCTATGATTTGCAGAGATATTTTAAAGATATGGTGGATGCCGGGTGCGAGTATATGGTAATGGAAGTAAGCTCGCAGGGAATCAAGATGGACCGTGTGGCAGGAATGCATTTTAATTATGGTATTTTTACCAATATTACGCCGGACCACATCGGACCAAATGAGCATGCAGATTTTAATGAGTATTTGTACTGCAAGAGCCGTCTGTTTACGATGTGTGACGTCGGAATTGTAAATCGTGATGACCCGCACTGGAAAGAAATGATAAAAGATGCGACATGTGAGGTTAAAACATATGGAACAGAAGATGCGGATATGACGGCAACGGAAATTGAGCATGTGAATAACGAGGGAAATCTGTGTATGAAATTCCATGCGAATGGTCTTTTGAACGGAGATATCATTGTTGGTCTGCCGGGACGTTTTAATATTTACAATGGAATGTGTGCGGCGTGTACCGGTGCTCTGTTGAAAATGCCGGAAGAGGTGATTCTGCACGCGCTTGAGCACGTAAAAGTGCGTGGCCGTGTGGAAAATGTTCCGACCGGCAGAGGATTTTCCGTATTGATTGATTTTGCGCATAATGGTGTGAGTACCGAGAGTGTGCTAAAGACTCTGCGTGGTTACAATCCGCACCGGATTATTGCTATTTTCGGATGTGGCGGCAATCGAAGTAAACTGCGCCGTTACGAGATGGGAGAGGCCGTTGGAAATCTGGCGGAACTTGCAATTGTGACAAGTGATAATCCGAGGACGGAAGACGTAATGGATATTGTAAAAGATATTGAGGTTGGTCTGGCAAAGACAAACGGTGAGTATGTGGTGATTCCGGACCGTCAGGAGGCTGTGAATTATGCAGTTGATCATGCCGAGGACGGCGATATGATTATTCTTCTTGGTAAAGGGCATGAAGAATATCAGGAAATCAATGGTGTGAAATACCATTACAGCGAGAGAGAAGCGGTTATGAATGCGCTGGCGCGTTAATTAAAATTTGAATTGAAAAAGAAACTATCAATTTATGCGAAACGAAAGCATAAACGGATAGTTTCTTTTTTTTTGGGTATAAGTAAAAAGAGAATGATTCAATGGAGGAATAAATAAATGCGTCAGATTTTAGATTTTAATGAGAATTGGTGGTTTATTCATGCGGATGTAGATGTTTCGGAGGCAAGACCGGGAGAGGGAGAACTTGTTTCGCTGCCTCACACATGGAATGCACTGGATGGACAAAAGGGAGATGGAACATATGACAGAGGCAGTTACTGGTATGTAAAAACGTTGGATAAGTGGGAGCCGTCTGCGAAGTATTCTCGTTTATTTTTGGAAATACCGGCGGCGGGGCAGCAGGCAAAAGTGTTTGTAAATGGTGAGTTCGTTGTGAGCCATGAGGGGGGCTATTCAGCGTTTCGAGCCGATATTACGGAAAAATGTACGGAAGAATTTAATACGATAGCAATTTGGTGCAGCAATGAAAAATGTGATGCGATTTATCCGCAGTCGGCTGATTTTACTTTTTATGGCGGGTTGTATCGTGGCGCACATCTGATTTGCGTGCCGGAAACGCATTTTGAACTGTTACACTACGGAGATTTGGGAATCCATGCTGCCACAGAACCAGCTTCGTGGGACAAAGAGGATTTTATGCTTCACATCCGAACAAAGATTTGCGGGGTGGAAAAAGATAATCAGGTGATTTACCAGATTTTTGATGAAGATGGAAAAGAAGTGGCAAGTGCAGCACGTCCGGCGGACTCACCGGATACTTCTATTCCTCTTTATAAACCGCACCGCTGGGATATTAAAAATAGCTATCAGTATACGCTAAAGGCACTCATTATGCGCAATAACGAATGCTTGGATGAAGTGGAACTTAAATTTGGTGTAAGGACTTTTTGCTGTGATCCCGGGCGCGGTTTCCTAATAAATGGAAATTGTGTGCCGCTGCGCGGCGTGAGCCGGCATCAGGATAAATTGTATCAGGGAAATGCACTTACAAAAGAGGATCACATCCGGGATGCTGAGCTGATTGAAGAAATCGGGGCAAATACGGTGCGTCTTGCCCATTACCAGCATGCACAGGAGTTTTATGATGAGTGTGATAAGAGGGGATTTGTTGTCTGGGCGGAAATTCCTTTTATCAGCGTGATGAATGAAGACCCTTTAGCACATGAGAACTGTATAACCCAGTTAAAGGAACTTATTTATCAGAATGACCATCATCCAAGCATTTGTTTCTGGGGCATTTCCAATGAAATTTTGATTGGGGGTATTTCTGAAAAGCTTGTGGAGAATCACAGGGAGTTAAATGCACTTGCTAAAAAGATTGACCCATATCGTCTCACGACGATTGCTCATGTGACGATGACGCCGAAAGACGGTCCGATGCATGAAATTACCGATGTGGAAAGTTATAACCATTATTTTGGCTGGTATGGCGGAAAGACAGAGGACAATGGTCCATGGATGGATGAGTATCATGAAAAATATCCAAACCGCTGCATCGGATTGTCGGAGTATGGCTGTGAGGGAATCATTACCTATCAGGGAGGAAATCCAAAGTGTAAAGATTACAGCGAGGCATATCAGGCAGGATACCACGAATATATGGCACATATGTTAGAGAGACGCCCTTGGATTTTCTGCTCATATGTATGGAATATGTTTGATTTTGGGTGTGCCGCACGTTCAGAAGGCGGTGTGACGGGAAGAAATAACAAAGGCCTTGTAACGATGGACAGAAAAATTAAAAAGGATAGTTTTTACCTATACAAGGCGTACTGGAATCCAGAACCGATGGTTCATATCTGTGATAAGCGGTATTCGCTCCGCTCTGAGGAAAATACCCAAATCCGCGTGTATACAAATCAGGAAAGAGTGACACTTTTTGTGAATGGGGAAGAAATGGCGGTAAATGAGGTAAAACGTCATGTGGCATCTTTCCCGATTTCTCTTAGTGGAGGAAAAAATGCAATTCTTGTAAAGGCAGGAGATGTATGGGATGCTGTGACGATTGATAGGGTGGAAAAAGAGCCGGAAAGCTATGTATTCCCGGAAGCCAGTGAGAGGGAAGAAGGCGTGGCAAACTGGTTTCAGGAGATTGGTTCGCTAAATCTTTCAGAGGAAATGAAATATCCGGAGGACCGTTATCATATCCGCTGTACGTTAGAGGAAATCAGTGAAAATGATGAGGCGATGGAACTTGTCACGAAAGCGATGAAATTGATTACCGGTATGACACTTGCAAAAGAAGAAGGCATGTGGGATATGATGAAAAAAATGAAGTTGGAAAGTATGAAGGAAATGCTTGGGGCGATGGCACCGGATGGCTTTTTAGAAAGTCTGAATATGAAATTAAACGAAATTAAAAAGGAGAATTTAAATGGATAAACAAGTCAGACCCTTTGGTATGCGTGATAAAATCGGGTATATGTTTGGCGATTTCGGAAATGATTTTACTTTTATCTTATCATCGGCTTTCATGTTGAAATTTTATACAGACGTTATGGGAATTGGTGCCGGTGTGGTGGGAATGTTAATGATGGCTGCTCGTTTTTTAGATGCATTCACGGACATTACAATGGGACAGATTGTGGATCGGAGTAAACCGGGGAAGGACGGAAAATTTCGCCCATGGATAAGGCGGATGTGTGGTCCGGTTGCGATTTCCAGTTTTTTGATTTACCAGTCAGCATTTGCCGGTATGCCATATTGGTTTAAGGTAGGCTGGATGGTTGTCACGTATATTTTGTGGGGGTCGATTTTTTATACCGCGGTTAATATTCCGTATGGTTCGATGGCTTCGGCAATTTCTGCCGAGGCAAAGGACCGGGCGCAGCTATCAACCTGGCGGACGGTCGGAGCAACTCTTGCCGGGCTTGTAATTGGAGCAGGAACACCGATGCTTGCTTATGTTACGGTGGAAGGTCAGACGGTTTTGTCAGGATTTCGTATGACGGTAATTGCCGGTGTTTTTTCTGTGCTATCC
Source organism: Clostridium sp. AF36-4 (assembly GCF_003435975.1). Classification (NCBI taxonomy): domain Bacteria; kingdom Bacillati; phylum Bacillota; class Clostridia; order Eubacteriales; family Clostridiaceae; genus Clostridium; species Clostridium sp. AF36-4. Next base: position 97,410 of record NZ_QTVH01000005.1, read on the forward strand.
TTTTTGTGTTATCTGCTGTGTGTAAGACTTACGGTAGAGCGTGTTGAGGTGCCGGCGAGTGAAGGGAAAATCCAGTTCACAAGCCAGTTAAAAAATCTAATGAAAAACCGGGCATTGCTTGGCATTATTGCGGCGGCGATGTTTTTGCTGCTTGCCTTACTTGGCATGCAGGGAATTTCTGCCTATGTATTTCCGGAAGTGTATAATAGCGCTAAGGCACAGTCAATGTTTTCGCTTCTCACCAGTCTAGCGGTGTTAGGTGTGTGTGCACCGCTTGCTACACGGCTGTCCGTGCGTTATGGAAAACGGGAATTGTCGGCTTTTTCCTGCCTATTTGGAGCAGTGATTTTGTTTTTGTGTATGGTAATATATCCGAAAAATGAATGGGTTTACGTTGGCTTTTTTGTCCTTGCTTATATCGGAATCGGCTTTTTTAACACAGTTATTTGGGCAATGATAACAGATGTGATTGATGATGCCGAGGTGAAAAATAAGGTGCGCGAAGATGGAACGGTGTATTCCTTATATTCGTTTGCAAGAAAGTTAGGTCAGGCTTTGTCGTCGGGCCTTGTGGGGACGATTTTAGCGGCGGTTGGATATCAGGCACAGCTTATGCATAATCCGCAGGGAGCAGAGCAGATAGCAAGGCGTGCAGTGATTCTTGACCGGATTTTTCAGATGTCATGTCTGATACCGGCAATTGGGCTTTTTATTGTGGCGATGATTTTGCTTTTTATCTATCCGCTTTCGAAAAAAAAGGTGACTGAAAATATTGCTGAGCTGGAAAAAAGAAGAAATTCTTGACAAGAAGGATATCCGTTGTATAATAGTTGGTGGTGCCAAATTGGTACTACCAATTTATTATATTACGTTAAGGAAGAGGATTATGAAATATTTAAAGCAGTTTTTACTTATTCTATGTATCACATTTGTTGGCGAACTTGTCAAATATGTTCTGCCGCTGCCGATTCCGGCAAGTATTTACGGTATGGTGATTTTATTTGTGGGTTTGATGACGGGACATATTAAACTGTCTTCGGTGAAGGAGGTAGGGAAGTTTTTGATTGAAATTATGCCGGTGATGTTTATTCCGGCGGGCGTTGGTCTGATGGTATCGTGGAATGTGTTAAAACCTCTTTTAATTCCCGTGGGAATTATTACGTTTGTTAGTTTTGTTGCGGTAGCTGTGGCAACGGGAAAAACGGCTCAGTGGATGATTAAGAAAGATGAGGGGAAAGACCATGAATGAATTTTTAGAGAACTCACTTTTTGCAGGAGTTACCATTAGTCTGCTTGCGTATATGGCAGGGGCATTTCTGAAAAAGAAATTTAAAATTGCGCTATTAAATCCACTTTTAATATCCATTATTTTATCAATTGTTGTATTAGTGACCGCAGATATTGATTATGATGTGTACAATGCAGGGGCTTCTTATTTGAGCTGGTTTTTGACTCCGGCTACGGTATGTCTTGCGATTCCTTTGTATGAGCAGTGGCAGCTTCTTAAAAAGAATTGGAAAGCAGTTATGTTTGGTATTTTAGCTGGTACACTTACCAGCGGTGTAACAGTTTTTATGTTAGCAAAATTTATGAGTCTGTCGCACACGGAATATGTGACGCTTTTGCCAAAGTCGATTACAACGGCAATTGGCATGGGGCTTTCCGAAGAGTTAGGCGGTTATGTTACCATTACGGTAGCAGTGATTGTTGTTACCGGTGTGGTTGGCAATATGTTTGGTGAGCTTGTCTGCAAGTTGTTTCGTATTACTCATCCGATTGCGAAGGGACTCGCATTTGGATCTTCCTCACATGCGATTGGAACGGCGAAAGCAATGGAACTTGGCGAAATCGAAGGGGCAATGAGCAGTCTTGCGATTGCAGTTACGGGAATTTTGACCGTAGTATTTTCCCCATTATTTATGAAGTTTATTTAAGAAATTTCATTTACATAGGAAAGGAAAAGGTTATGAAACAAACCGGGTGTCAGGAATATCAAAAGGTGCTTTCATATTTTTACGATTTGGTAAAAGATGGTACTTTGACTTGGGGAAGTAAACTGCCGACGGAGAGAAAGATTGCAGAGCAGTTAGGAATTGGAAGAAATTCTGCCAGAGAAGCCATCTGTGTTCTACATGGCATGGGCGTTGTTGAAAGGAAGCAGGGCTCCGGCAATTATGTTGCGGAGAATATCGGGCAGTCTTTTGGCAGCATGATTCAAATGCTTCTTCTTTTAAATGGGGTAACGAAAAGTGAAATCTGTGAGTTTCGCCGTGCCATGGAGAAAATGGCTGGCAATCTTCTTTTGAAAAATGGTATCGATGAAAAAATCAAACAAAAACTTTCGGATTTATTACATACAATGGCTGAATTAACCGGGGAACCTTTGGCAAAACAGGATAAGGAATTTCATGACACACTTGTTTTTGCTACGAAAAATAATCTGCTGATTACAATTATGCAGGCGGTCAGCATTGTGTATACGGAATGCGTTGAATATGACAGTAAAGATTGTCTGTTAGCGAGTCACACGCGGATTTATGAAACTCTTATAAAAGGGGATGAAAAGGATTTCAACGATGCAATCGATTTTCATTATGATTTGATTGAGAAGCGGATGTAAGGAGAACACAGGATGAGACAGGAACGAGATTTAACGAAGGGAGCAATTGTAAAGAGCCTCTGGCTTTTTGCACTTCCTCTCATGCTTGGCAATGTGCTGCAGCAGTTTTATAACCTGGTCGATACATGGGTGGTCGGGCGTTATCTTGGCAAAAGGGCACTGGCGGCAGTTGGCGCATCGTATACGTTGATGACATTTTTGATTTCGGTTGTTATTGGTCTGTGTCTGGGAGCAGGTGCCTTTTTTTCGATGGCATACGGTAGGAGAGAAAAAGAGACTTTCCGAAATGGGATTTTTATGTCCTTTACGGCAATTGGTAGTCTTTCGATCGTTTTGACAATACTGTTGTATGGATTCGTAAGACCACTTACTTATCTTTTGCAGGTTCCGGCAGAAACCGTAGAGGATATGGTAACGTATCTCATATATGTGTTTGCCGGATTCTTTGCTATTTTTTTGTATAACTATTTTGCAAGTGTTCTCAGGAGTATTGGAAATTCGGTGCTGCCACTTGTTTTTCTTGGGATTTCAGTCGCACTTAATATCGGACTTGACCTTTTGTTTGTTGTGACATTCTCATTTGGTATTGCGGGTGCTGCCGTGGCAACCGTTATTTCCCAATATATAGCAGGTATCGGTCTTATGCTTTATTTTCTCTTCCGGTATTCTGATTTGTGCCCTGCGAAAAAAGATTTCACATGGGAAAAAAAGAACTTCCGGCAGATTCTTTCTTTGTCCGGATTTACGTGTTTGCAGCAGTCCGTTATGAACTTTGGCATCCTGATGATACAGGGATTAGTCAATTCTTTTGGTACAACGATTATGGCAGCGTTTTCCGTGGCGGTCAAAATTGACACGATTGCGTATATGCCTGTGCAGGATTTTGGAAATGCCTTTTCCTTTTTTGTGGCACAGAATTACGGGGCAAAGAAGTATGCCCGCATCCGGAAAGGATTTCTGATGGCACTCGTCAGCGTATTGATTTTTTGCCTTGTAATCAGTGCAGCTGTCTTTGGATTTGCTGACACGCTGATGGGATTTTTTACAAACGAGGGCAGTGCCATATCTGCTGCCGGCGCCGAATATCTCCGGGTAGAAGGCGCTTTCTATGTTGGAATCGGTATTTTGTTTTTGCTCTATGGATATTACCGCGCGGTGGACAAGCCGGTTGTCTCGGTGGTTCTTACGATAATCTCACTGGGAACGAGAGTGCTTCTTGCCTATGCACTCACCGGACTTTTCCACACCGGTGTGATAGGAATTTGGATGGCAATCCCAATTGGATGGGGACTCGCTGATTTGGTGGGAATGGTGGGGATTGTTTCAAGTTTTCGAGGGCACTTTTTTCGGTTCCCATAATTTCGTAGAAAAGTTTTGAACCTCGTGGGCGCTCCCACTTGTTGAGTGCGTAGCGGTATGGGCACTGAAACTACCAGTGCCGCATACCGACGTACTCAAAACCCACGAGTTACAAAATTTTTCTACGGAATTATGGGCAGCCAAAGAAACCAATCTCGGAAACTTGAAATAAACAAAACCAGCCAAACTCAGTTCATCTTATGGATGTGTTTCGTTCCTTTTCAGAGTTTCTATAAAGCTTTACTACAGAATTACGGAAAACAAAAAACCACCCAACAACCATTTGACATTTTAAAGCAAGAAACTATAATAGGAAATAGTATGTTATTGGTGCTACCAATTATTTTTAGCCCAGATACAGGAGGTATTTGTGATGAAAGAAATCAGACAACAGTTTTTGACTGGTGAGCGTGCCTTATTTCAAGGTGCGGATTTGAAAATATACGATACGATATTTGACGATGGAGAATCTCCATTGAAAGAAAGTCATAATATTGAATTAAGAAACAGTATGTTTAAGTGGAAATATCCGCTGTGGTATTCGGACTCCATTTCTGTAAAAGACAGCACGTGGTTTGATATGGCGCGTGCCGGTGTGTGGTATACGAACCATATGGTTGTTGAAGATTGTGCAATTGAGGCACCTAAAAATTTCCGCCGATGTGTGGATTTAACACTTTCCCGCGTGTCCATTCCAAATGCAGAGGAAACATTGTGGAACTGTCAGGATGTTGTTTTGAATGATGTGATGGCAAAAGGCGATTATTTTGCCATGAACAGCAAAGATATGAAGATTGACGGTCTGACACTTTATGGAAATTATTCGTTTGATGGCGTAAAAAATGTAGAAATCAAAAATTCCAAATTGTTGTCCAAGGACGCATTTTGGAACAGTGAAAATGTAACCGTTTACGATTCCTTTATTTCGGGTGAATATCTTGGATGGAATGCAAAAAATCTGACACTGATTGGCTGTACGATTGAGAGCCTTCAGGGCATGTGTTACATTGATCATTTGGTGATGAAAGACTGCAAATTAATTAATACGACGCTGGCATTTGAGTATTCGACGGTGGATGCACAGATTACTAACACGATTGATAGTGTATTGAATCCGACAAGTGGAGAAATCCGCGCAAAAAGCATTGGAAAACTCATTTTGGAAAAGGATAAAATAGACCCGTCGAAGACAAAAATTATTTGTGAGGAGACAGTATAAGGAGGAAAATTTTCATGGCAAGCAATTTTGATGAGATGATTGACCGCAGAAACACCGCATCGCTGAAGTGGGATGTGGAGGAAAATGAATTGCCGATGTGGGTGGCGGACATGGATTTTGCGACCGCACCGTGTGTTCTGGAAGCAATGAAAAAACGCTTGAATCATGGGATTTTTGGTTATACCGTGATTCCGGAACAATGGTATGAGGCATATGTTGGCTGGTGGAAAAAAAGACATCATTTTGAAATGGAAAAGGATTGGCTTGTTTTCTGTACAGGTGTGGTGCCTGCCATTTCTTCCATTGTCAGAAAACTGACAACGCCGGCAGAAAAAGTGCTGATTCACACACCGGTGTACAACATCTTTTTCAATTCAATTCTCAACAACGGACGTCAGGTGTTGGAAAGTCCGCTTGTGCTGGAAGATGGAAATTACCGGGTGGATTTTGAAGATTTGGAGCAAAAACTGGCGGATCCTCAGACAACCCTTATGATTCTCTGTAACCCTCATAATCCGGGGGGCAAGATATGGGACCGTGCGACGCTCTCAAGAATCGGCGAGCTGTGTCAAAAATATCATGTGATTGTTGTGTCCGATGAAATTCATTGTGATTTAACGGAGCCCGAGTGTGAATATGTTCCCTTTGCTTCTGTTTCCGAGGCGTGCCGTGACAACAGCGTTACGTGCATTGCGCCGACGAAAGCGTTTAATATTGCCGGTTTGCAGACGGCGGCAGTTTCGGTTCCAAATCCGGTGATTCGTCACAAAGTATGGCGGGGACTGAATACCGATGAGGTGGCGGAGCCAAATGCATTTGCCATTGATGCGGCAGTAGCAGCATTTACAAAAGGAGAAGTGTGGCTTGACGAATTGCGTGCCTATATTTCGGAAAACAAACGTGTCGCTACGTCATATATTCAGGAGAAAATTCCGGAATTGACGGTGATTTTGTCCGATGCAACCTATCTTTTATGGGTTAATTGTGAGGAGGTTTCACAGAATGCGAAAGAGCTGGTACAAAAGATTCGCGAGAAAACCGGATTATATTTATCCGATGGCAATGTCTTTGGCGGGGATGGAAAACACTTTTTCCGAATGAACTTAGCGTGCCCAAGAGAGCGGATGATGGATGGATTAAAACGGCTGTCTCAGGCAATCACACAGATAAAATGATAAAATGTCGCAATAAGCGGTAAGGCATTGACAAAAGAAAGACGCAAGATTATACTCATAACAGTGTTATATAACGGTGTTATGGATTGGAGGTACAGGTGTCAAAACCATTGGAAGGTGTTTCTGAGAAAATAGAAACATGTGCAAAGAAGGAATTTCTTGAAAAAGGGTATGTGGATGCATCCCTTCGGAATATTGCTGCAAAAGCCGGAACTACGACGGGTTCAATTTATTCCCGGTATGGTGGAAAAGAAGGACTTTTTAGTGCAATTGTTGAGACGGCAGCAGAAGAATTTGTCCGGATGTTCCGTGGCATACAGGAAAAGTTTCATCAGACGGACCCGGAGAAGCAGCCGGAAATTATGGATGATTTAACGAGAGATGGTATGCGCCAGATGGTTTTATTCATGTATGAGCATTTACAGGAGTTTCAACTTTTGGTGGATGGTTCTTATGGAACAAAATTTCAAAATTTTGTGGAACATTTAGTGGAGATTGAGACAGAGTATACGGTCAAATACATGGAGACAGCGGGGATTGACCCCCAAAAGGAAAGTCCTATTACCGGTGAATTTTCACATATTATGAATAAGGCCCTTTTTGAAAGTTTTTTTGAAGTGGTTAGGCACAACATGCCAAAGGATGAGGCACTCCGATATATTGATATGCTTGCAAAATATCACTGTGCCGGATGGCGTGTTATTTATGAAAAAGATTGAATATAAAAAGGAAGGCTGCATGGAGTGAAAGCAGCCCCTCTTTTAAATCTTTGGTTAGTTATAACTTACACTAGTTATGTGACACGAATAGTATTTGAAGGAGGCTTTCTTAGATGGCAAAGAAGAAAGAAACAAAGCAAAGTCCGATGCAGCGGTTATTTGTTTATGCCGGAAAGTATAAATATCTTACCATTGCATCCTGGATTCTTGCTGCGATAAGTGCGTTTGTTGCACTTGTTCCATTCTATTTTATCTGGCGCATAATCAAAGGGGTGCTCTACGTGGCACCAAATTATGCAGATGCAGAAAATCTGTCGGCTTATGGATGGAGTGCGGTTGGATTTGCGATATTGTCCATGCTTATCTATATCGGAGCTTTGATTTGTTCGCATTTGTCCGCATTTCGCGTACAGGCAAATATAAGAGTTGGGCTGATGAAACATATTTTAACGCTGCCACTTGGTTTTATGGATGAAGAGGGAAGTGGAAAAGTAAGAAAAGTTGTGAATGAATCCAGTGCAGCAACCGAGACCTATTTAGCTCACCAGCTGCCGGATAAATGCGTGGCAGCTACTACGCCGATTGGTCTTGCGATTCTTCTTTTCGTATTTGACTGGCGGCTTGGACTCTTGTGCCTGATTCCGGTTGGTTTAGCTTTTCTTGTGATGGGAAGCATGATGGGCGAAAATATGAAAAAGAAAATGGCAGAATACCAGAATGCACTCGAAGAAATGTCAAGTGAAGCTGTAGAATACGTTCGTGGTATCCCCGTCGTAAAGACATTTGGTCAGTCTGTCTTTTCATTCAAGAGATTTCGTGAGGCAATTAAAAATTACGAAAAATGGACGATTTCTTACACAAAAGATATGCGCATTCCGATGACGGTATACACGGTATCAATTAATGCAGTATTTGCTATTTTGATTGCAGCAGCATTTTTCTTTGGCGGGGTAAATAGTGGAGCAGTGGACAACACATTTCTTTTAAATTTACTGTTTTATATAATTATCACACCAATTATCACGGTTACCTTAACAAAGATGATGTACGCCGGTGAAAATACGATGATTGTTGAAGATGCACTTACGAGAATTGATGGAATTCTCAATAAAAAACCACTTACACAGAGCACGGCTAAAAAGACGTCAAACGACACTTCCATTTGCTTTGATGGCGTTTCGTTCCGATATGAAGGTGCTTCAAAGGATGCACTGAAAAATATCAATCTTGAAATTCATGCCGGTGAGCAGGTTGCGTTTGTCGGACCATCCGGTGGTGGAAAGACAACGATTGCGCGTCTGATTGCGCGGTTTTCTGATGTGACAAAGGGCAGCATAAAAATCGGCGGCGTGGATGTAAAGGATATTGAGCAGAAAAAGCTGATGGATACCGTATCGTTTGTGTTCCAGGACAGCAAACTTTTGAAAATGTCCATCTATGACAACGTGCGCATGGGTAAAAAAGATGCGACCCGTGAGGAAGTCATGGAGGCATTAAAAAATGCACAGTGTGAAGATATTATCGAAAAACTGCCAAATGGTATTGATACCGTAATCGGTTCCAAAGGAACTTATTTATCCGGTGGAGAGGCACAGCGTGTTTCCATCGCAAGAGCAATGTTGAAAAATGCACCGATTCTGATTTTGGATGAGGCGACAGCGTTTGCTGACCCGGATAATGAGGTGAAAGTTCAGGCAGCATTTGCAAAACTCTCAAAAGGAAAAACCGTGATTATGATTGCACACAGACTTTCTTCTGTTACCGGTGTTGACCGTATCTTTGTTTTGCAGGATGGCGAAATCAGACAGGCAGGAAAACATGAAGAATTAAAAGATGCAGAAGGGCTGTATGCACACATGTGGAAAGCATACAATCAATCTGTAAGCTGGAAGGTAGGTGTGTAATATGATAGAAAAATTGATGCATAAATATGCTCTTTCCAAACAGGGAGCATCGGATATGATAAAAGCAATTATTTCCGCTACCATTTCGAATATTATACTTATGGTGCCGGTTGCCCTTTTGTATTATTTAGTAAGAGACTATATGGCAGGAAATTTAGGGGATAAAGTTCTCTTTTATGTGGCAGGGTGTTTGATTACATTTGTATTGATTGGTATTTCAACATACATTCAGTACAATGCCACGTTTTTATCGACCTACGTTGAAAGTGGTGTCCGAAGAGTAACATTAGCTGAGAAATTAAGAAAAATTCCGCTTTCTTTCTTCGGGAAAAAAGACTTGTCAGACTTAACAAGCACAATTATGAATGACTGCGCACAGATGGAGACAGCATCTTCTCATTTCATTCCGGAACTTTTTGGTGCGTGCATTTCGACAGCTTTGATTGCGGTTGGTTTATTTTTCTTTGACTGGCGTATGGCGATTGCAGCACTCTGGGTACTTCCGGTTTCATTTCTCATTGTCGGATGTTCGGGAAAAGTACAGAAGAGTTTGAATAAAAAACAGATGGTATTGAAAATGGCATGTGCAGACGGTATTCAGGAGTGCCTGGAAAATGTAAGAGATTTGCAGGCTTATAATACGCAGGAAGATTACATGAAAGGACTGACTGCAAAAATTAAGGCGGTTGAAAAGCATGCGATTGTAACAGAGCTTGGAACAGCTGTATTTGTCGGAAGTTCACAGATGATTTTGAAACTTGGAATTGCTACCGTTGCACTTGTTGGTGGTGTATTGTTAGCAAAAGGGGAATTAGATATTCTTACCTTTTTCATGTTCTTGATGGTAGTATCAAGAATTTATGACCCAATGCAGGTTTCTCTGCAAAATCTGGCAGCAGTTATTGCTTCCGGTGTTCAGAGTGACCGGTTAGATGAAATCTTGTCACATGAAGTACAGGACGGTACAAACACAATGAAGCATGACGGTTATGACATTGAATTTTCCAATGTGGGATTTTCTTACGAGACCGGTGATGTGGTGTTGAAAGATGTTTCTTTTGTGGCAAAGCAGGGAGAGGTTACAGCATTGATTGGACCATCCGGTGGCGGTAAAACGACAGTTTCCCGTCTTGCCTCCCGTTTCTGGGATGCAAACCGCGGCAGCATAACAGTCGGCGGCATGGATATTTCCAAAGTAGACCCGGAGACTTTGATGTCACTGTATTCAATTGTATTTCAGGATGTTACGTTGTTTAATAATACAATTCTTGAAAATATACGAATCGGTAAAATGGATGCAACGGATGAAGAAGTGATTGCGGCGGCAAAACTTGCTCACTGCGATGAGTTTGCAGAAAAGCTTTCCGACGGCTGGAATACGGTAATCGGAGAAAACGGATCGGAACTTTCCGGTGGAGAAAGACAGAGAATTTCGATTGCCAGAGCCTTTTTAAAGGATGCACCGATTATTCTTTTAGATGAGGCGACGGCTTCGTTGGATGTAGACAATGAGACGATGATTCAGGAATCTTTGTCTCGTTTAATTAAAGACAAGACGGTCATGATTATTGCTCACCGTATGAGAACGGTTGCAAATGCGGATAAAATAGTAGTATTAAAAGACGGTGTGGTAGCAGAGAGTGGAACGCCATCTGAGCTGGATGCGAAAGACGGTATTTATGCCAATATGGTGAAGACGCAGAACCTTGCTGCGGACTGGGCACTGTAGAGGCAGAATACGAAAAAACTGCATAGAATAGAAATGTATGAACTGGCACAGCATTTCCTATCGTATCGGAAAAACTTTTGTGGATATGGAGTTGAAGATGAGGACGAAGGCTGTCCGCATTGCTGGATAAAAAAGAAAATATGAAGAAAAGAGGAAAATAAAATGATACATTCCGTAGCCGTTTTAGGAGCAGGGGCAGTTGGTTCCTATGTTATCTGGGGGATTTCTGCTTTGGATGATGTAGAACTTGGTGTCATCGCAGAGGGAGAAAGAGCGGAGCGCATTCGGAGGGAGGGATGTCTTATCAATGATAAGGTTTATCGCCCGCAGGTGTGGGCGCCAAAGGAAGCAAAGAAAGCAGATTTATTAGTGGTTGCTCTCAAATACAATGCACTTTTAAAGGCTCTGCCAAGTATCAAAGAGGCTGTGGGAGAAAATACAATTGTTATGAGTCTGATGAATGGCGTTGATAGTGAGGAAATTATTGCAAAGGAAGTGGGAGAGCCACACGTATTATATTCTGTCATTAAGATTGCTTCTCATAAAGAGAAAACGGGCTTTTATTTCAATCCGGAAACAACGATAGGAATTATTTTTGGAGAATTGAAGACACCCTATGACAGTGAGCGGGTGCAGGCGGTAAAAGAATTGTTTGGAAGAACAGAAATCCATTTTCGTGCGACAAAATATATTCGTGAAGAGGTGTGGAGCAAATACCGGTTAAATGTGTGCAACAACCTGCCACAGGCAATTTTGGGTGCCGGGGTCGGCTGCTACCGGGATAGTGTTCACATGAAAAAAATCAGTGATAAACTTAAGGAAGAACTTGAGGCAATTGCGCTGGCAAAGGGAATCGATATGTCAAAGGTGGAAAATACTTCGACACAAAGAAGCGCCGTGCCGCCAAGTGCGAGATATTCTACTTTGCAGGATTTGGATGCAGGGAGACAGACGGAAATTGAGATGTTTTCCGGTGCGCTTATACGCATGGGAAAGGAACTTGGTATCCCGACGCCATATAATGAGTATACCTATCATATGATTAAGGCGTTAGAAGAAAAGAATGAAGGTGTCTTTGATTATCGCGGAGGAAATGAGGAGCCGGTGATGTTTAAGTAGGGGATTATAAAGAAATTAAAAAACATAGGTCGGCGGCTCCAAATTGTCTGCAATAAAATAAGCAATAAGGCAGGCAATAAATAATAGTCCGCCGATACCTATCATTAATTTCATGATTTTTTTGCTTGTTTGCATTTGCTTGGAATTAATTATCTCGTTGTCACAAAATTGTTGTTGTAAATTTGCATAGGTTGCATCTGGATATTTAGTTATATAATCATACAACTCTGTTTTTGCAGTTTCTCTCAGCATTTTCCGTTGAGGATTTGAATAAACAGAGGAAGGAACCATTTGCTTTATGATTTTTTTGATTTGATGTTTTTTGAGCATGGATTGTAACCTCCTAATCAAAAGTGATTTCTTGCACTGGTGTTGGGTCTGGGTTTCCATTTATAGGATTTATGTTTTGTATATTTTTATTGTCTTCTTCAAAGTATTCCACATAATATCCATCAGCGTATTCACGCATAGCACATACATGCTGAATTGTAAGCCATATAAGAATAATGAGTATTATAAAAAAGACAGAAAAACTGCACCAATATAAAATCATATTTCTTGGATGGAGTTTTGTGAGTGAGTGATAGGAGACCATGTTTTGAATTTCTGATGGTTCTCCAAATTGCGTCAGCAAATCATTGTAATCTGCATTTGGATGAGTTTTTTGATAATGTAATAAGTCTTGTTCTAACTCATCTAGAAAATTTTTTTTTATTTTATGTTTTCCCTTATAGAGTCTTCGAATTTGTCTTAGGTATTTTTTTGTGATATTTCGTTGCATGTTAATCCTCCCCGTTTTTATTATCCACTTGCGAGACACAAGAAATGATGGTATCAATTGCTGAAGTAATGGTATCATATTCTTGTAAAAGATTTTTTAATCTTAATCTGCCACTTTCCGTGATAGAATAGTAAACACGTGTCCGACGAACGCCAACTTTAACCTGTTCAAAATCCAAATAGCCATTTTGATTTAAACGATAAAGAGTTGGATACATAGTCGCTTCTTTTAATTCATATTTACCATTGCTTAATTCGGACATTTCCTGTGCCAGTTGATATCCATATTTTTTGTTCGTTTGCAATAATAGTAACAAAACCAATTCAATGGTGCCATTTTTTATTGTGTTTACTTTTCTAGTTTGTTTTGCCATTTTTTCACACCTTTATATATGTATCACCATAAAATTTTCTGAGTTTTATTTTATCTTATATAAATCATGTTGTCAACTTTATTATATAACATCAATACTTTTTAATAAATAGTATTTGACATTTGCTACATACGATGTTATTCTAAAAAAGAAATAACAAATCTAAAGTTGAAAGAAAAACTAGATTTAAATAATAAGAGAAGGGAGTAGTTTCAAATGAAAAAAATTATTATTGCAGCGTATATTCTTTTATGTATTTGTCTTACCGGCTGCGGTGGAACCAATCAGAAGGATTATGGTGAGAACTATAATCAAGAACAGGATGCACAGAATTTTTCCATGATAAGAAATGCAGCAGCAACAGAAAATGGATTTTATGTGTTACAGGATCAATATGTTTATTTCATTGATAAAAAATCGAAAAAAGCAGTTCCGTTATGTGGAAAACCAAATTGCAAACACAAAGATAATTCATGTAATGCCCATTTTACTCATCCGGAGAATATTCAGGCATATGCCGGAAATCTTTATGTAGTAGCCGGAGGTTCGGAAGAATTAACCTGTTCTTTGTATCGAATCAGCCTGGATGGAAGCCAGAGAGAAGAATTGAAAGTACTGTTTCGCTATGATAGTGGTGATTCCGGCTGCTCGCTAGATTTTACGATACATAGAGGCTATGGCTATATGGCAGTGAACTGGATGCAGAAAGACAGAGAAAAGAAGACACAGACATTGTATCAGATTCTTTTGGATTCCTCGGATGAAAAAAAGGAAGTTGCTCAGGTGACAGGATATGTGCCGCTTATTCATGTTAATGAAACAAGGGGAAATCATATTTATTTTACGACAAGCTGTTATTTGGATAAGGATGGGACAGAGGAAGAATTATTGAATTACGAATGGAACATTTTAGAGGGTTCTAGTAAAAAATTAAATATTCCTAAGGGCGAGGCTCTACTGGCTGTCAGGGGAGAACGCTATTTTTGCTACCAAGATGGAAAAGGACTTCGTTCATATGATGAGAATGGTAAAAATGAAAAGAAACTGTTTGAGTGGCAATATGAAATCTGTAGTGTATGCCGGGACGAAAAGTATATATATTTTGATAATGAACCATGTGCAGACTCGGTATCAGACCGGAGGATTATGGTTGTGGATTATGATGGAAATGTGATTTGTGAGAGAAAAAACATGACAGAAAATAGTCCGGAAATTATCTGGTCTGATTCCAAACAAGTACTGCTTCAAAATATAGAAAAAGAAACTTATCAAATACTGAATTTAAAGGAGATTTCTACTTTGAAATAGAGGGGAGTTATTATGGGAGAATTAAGAAGAATTGTTTGTCAAAAAAAATATCTGCTTGCCGTATTTGTATTATTAATTGCAAATTTGTTTTTGTTTCAATATTATCAAATGGATAATTTGCAGGCGTTAAGAGACAAAGAAACGAGACAGGATACCCTTGATGTGTGGCAGGAAGATCAGGAAACGGCAAAAGAAGAGTTTGTTAGCAAAATAAAGGAGATGGATGCACAGTCGGAAACTTTGTCCGAGATTAGTATTTTTTCGGATGAAAACTCATTTGTTAATCAAAATATCCAGCGGACAAAAAAAGATTTTGCAAGGATAAAAGGAGTCAATATAGATGTTTCACATTCTGAAAAGGCGATGTCCGAATTTTTGGAATATGATGAAATTTTTTATGTTTTCCTTTTGTTTATTATTGTAACGGTTCTAAATTTTTTTGATGAAAGGAAGTCGGGGCTCTGGCAGATTACTTATAGCTGTAAAGCGGGAAGAATGAAATTGGCAGTAAAACGATTAGGTATCTTTTTGTTTTTAACGCTGCTATTTAGCTTTTTTATTTTTTCTGAAACATTGTGGATGGCTTTTTTTGACTACGGAGGCAGTGGAATCCTATCTTCGCCGGCACAGTCGGTTATTGCGCTAAAAGATTTTACCCTTCCCCTTTCTGTATCTGGTTTTTTGATATATTATTGGGTGATTTGTACACTTTTAATGATGTTTACGGGATTGTTTGTGTGGGCGTTCCTCTCACTGGTACATAACCGAAATCTGGGACTGGTTTTGGTGGTTTTAATTTATGGAACGGCATTTGCTTTGTATCATCTTATCCCACAACAGCATCCGCTTTGTGTCTTGCGATATTTCAATTTATGGTTTTTGGCAAGTCCAAAAGAAACATTTTTAGAATATGTCAATTTCCGGATAGGCGGTATACTGGTTAATCTGCGGGAATTTGTGCAGGGAACTGCTATTGTATTTTGTGCTGCCGCAGGGATTGCTGCCTGTTATATTAATAAGAGGACGAGACCGTTTTATGCGGCAGGAATTGTGGAGCGTGTACTGGAGCGGGTGAATGAATGGTGGAAAAAGATTTTGTGTCATTGTCACGGGATTGGATTTGAATTATATAAAACATTATTCTATGGAAAGGGAATCTTTGCTGCTATTATTTTTGTGTATTTGATTGTAAGCGGCATTTCCATGGAGGATTTAATGGTTAGTCCGGCACGGGAACAATTAAATCATTTTTATGAACAAAATACCGGACATATTACAAAAGAGACGATGCAGCCATATGAAAAAATAACAAAAGAATTGAAAAAGGTTGAGGAGAACCGTGCCAAAGCATCGGGGGAATCATTAAAAGAAGCAGATGATATTTATGAGTCCTACGAGGCAACAAGGGCAATGGCTTTGAAACTTGAAGAGCGGTTAAATTATGCAGAAAAACTGGAAAAACAGGGAATTGATGGCTGGTGGCTGAATGAAACCGGGTATCGTTGGCTGTTTGGTAAAGGAAATGTATCTGACCGAATGGTTCACGGTGCACTGGCAATACTTGCCATGATATTTATGTTGTCCGGATGTTATGCTATGGAGAGGCAGTCCGGTGTCCGCTTTATTCTGCGGTGTACAAAAAAAGGCAGGAAGAGCTTTTTCTTACGAAAGGAAGTCTGTGCGGTAATTACGGCGGTATTTACCTGTGGTCTGACTGTTGGAGCGGAGATTTATGAAGCAGGGCGTTTATATAATTTAGATGGTTTGAGTGCACCGGTTCAAAATATATCATTTTTACAAAATGTGCCTTTTTCCATTAGCATCGGACAGTTTTTGTGTATCTGGATTTTTATGCGCTTTTTAATTTATATGATGGTTGCCAATCTGTGCCTGATGATATCATCTACGACAGAACGGGTAGAAAAAGCACAGATGATTTCGCTGTCATTGTTAATTTTTACAGTGATTTCCGGTGTTTCAGAATATATGGTACTTGGAACGCAGAGGGGCAGGAAAACCATTTTTGTTGGTATCTTTGTATTGTTGTGTCTCTGTATAAGCATTTTTGTTACATATCGAAGATGGAGGAATGTAAATGATTGAAATAAAAAATTTGCGAAAGACATATGGGAAAAAGGTGGCATTGAAAAGTTTTTCTTATACATTTGAAGATGGTATTTATGGTATGCTCGGAGCGAATGGAGCTGGGAAGAGTACACTAATGAATTTGCTTACGGATAATGTAAAAAGGGATTCCGGTGAAATTTTGTATGATGGAAAAGAGATATTAAAGATGGGGGGAAGTTATCTGGAAAAAGTAGGATATATGCCACAGCAGCAGGGATTTTATGAAAGTTTTTCTGCCCGCATGTTTTTGGTTTATATGGCGGAATTGAAAGGACTCCGAAAAAAAGAAGCAAAAAAGCAGATTGAAAATCTTTTAGAAATTGTTCACTTGTCACATGTGGCGGATAAAAAAATTGGCGGGTTTTCCGGGGGAATGAAACAGCGTGTTTTGCTGGCTCAGGCATTATTAGGCAATCCCAAACTTCTAATTTTGGATGAACCGACAGCAGGACTTGATCCGAAAGAACGTGTCAATTTGAGAAACTATATTCATCAGTTGTCTCAGAATAAAATAATTTTATTAGCAACTCATGTGGTAAGTGATGTCGAAAGTATTGCAGACCGGATTCTCATCATGAAGGCGGGAGAACTGGTGGCAGATGATACGCCGGAACATTTGGTTCATGCCGTTGATGGAAATAATTTAGAGGATGTGTATATGAATTATTTTGGTGATAAGGGAGAAAAATAGGTAAAATTATTTTAAAGTTTTCTTGTAATTTGTGCCCCAGCTTTGCATTGCCATAAGAATCGGTCTCATGGATTCGCCCGTTTCGCTCAGAGCATATTCTACATGAGGAGGAACTTCTGGGTAAACGGTTCGGGTGATGAGACCGTCTAGAGATTAAAAGGTTTTCCAGCACTTTTCCTTTAGAAAATTGCTAATTACATTTATATCTTCTCCTTCGTATGGAATTAAATTTATTCTAGCATTACAGTCTGCTCTTTCTTGTAAAAGAGATTGTATTTTATCAAAATCACTCATAAAAAATCCTCCTTTAGGGGTACTTTTGAAGAGCAGGAATATCGAAATTTATTGAAAATTTGTATTGCCGATTCCACAAAAAAGTGCGAAACACTTGCAGCTGCCCGCAATCTATGATATGATTTCAGTGTTATATAGGTTTGTAATTGGTCAAACGTTTCTACGAACTACCGTAATAGTTTACTATAACAATTATGGTAGTTTTTTATTTGTTATGAAATGGAGGACACGAATATGAAATATGATGTAATTATTGTAGGTGCCGGACCGGGAGGTATTTTTTCAGCGTACGAGTTGACGAAGAAGAATCCGTCTCTGAAAGTTGCCGTATTTGAAAAGGGATATTCTTTAGAGAAACGCAAATGTCCGATTGATGGAGATAAAGTAAAGTCTTGTATTAATTGTAAATCCTGTGCAATTATGAGTGGCTTTGGCGGCGCAGGCGCTTTTTCGGATGGAAAATATAATATTACGAATGATTTTGGTGGGACACTTTATGAGTATATTGGAAGGGAAAAGGCAATTTCGCTAATGAAATATGTCGACGAGATTAATTGTGCTTATGGTGGTGCAAAAACGCATATGTATTCAACGGCAAACACGAAGTTTAAGAAGATTTGTATGCAGAATAAACTTACACTTTTGGATGCATCCGTAAGACATTTAGGAACCGATATTAACTATGTAGTTCTTGAAAATTTATTTGCAAAACTAAAGGATAAAGTAGATTTTTATTTCCAGACGCCGGTAGATAAAATCGAAAAAAAACAAGAGGGTTATAAGGTTTTATATAAAGATGGGGAGGCAGAATGTACAGAGTGTATTATTTCTGTTGGGCGAAGCGGAAGTAAATGGATGCAGTCAATTTGTGAAGATCTTGATATTTCCACAAAATCAAATCGAGTAGATATCGGAGTTCGCGTGGAACTTCCTGCAGTTATTTTTTCGCATCTTACCGATGAATTATATGAGAGTAAAATTGTTTACCGCACAAAGAAATTTGAGGACCGTGTCCGCACATTTTGTATGAATCCTTATGGGCAGGTTGTGAACGAGAACACAAACGGAATTATTACGGTAAATGGACACAGTTTTGAAGACCCGGAAAAGAGAACAGAAAACACTAATTTTGCGCTGCTTGTGGCGAAGCACTTTTCTGAGCCATTTAAAGACAGCAATGGTTATGGTGAAAGTATTGCAAAACTATCCAATATGCTGGGCGGTGGTGTGATTGTTCAGAGATTTGGAGACCTTGTGAGGGGAAGGAGAAGTACGGTAAATCGTATTGAGGAAAGTACAGTGCGTCCGACTCTTGCGGCAACGCCCGGTGATTTAAGTCTGGTGCTTCCAAAACGTATTATGGATGGTATTATTGAAATGATTTATGCACTTGATGCTGTGGCACCCGGTACAGCAAATGATGACACTCTTTTATACGGAGTGGAAGTTAAATTTTATAATATGGAAGTGGATATTGATGAAAATTTGGAAACGAAACATAAAGGTCTTTATGTGATTGGTGATGGCAGTGGTGTAACACATTCGCTTTCGCATGCTTCGGCAAGCGGCGTGTATGTGGCAGACCATATTGTGAATAATTGATAAGGAAAGTGGGAGTAATTGTCCTAAAAAATTCTAGACAAGCTTTTTCTTTTATGCTATAACTAGAATAACAATGAAATAAAACACGACACTTTCCTGCCACCGGGTAGGAAAGTTAAGCGTCAGATTTTCTATCGTTAGGTCTTAGAAGATAGGAAATGCTGGCGCTTTATTTTTTTGAAAATAGGAAGGAGCTTAGGCACTATTATGAGTAATCCAATTAAAAGTTTAACAAAAAAAGAATGGGGGAGTATGGATTGGTTCCCTGCTAATCATTGTGATATCCAATGTTTCATCGGGAAGCTTTGATTTGTATGGCTTTATTAGCTGGAAGAAACGGGAAAAGTGATGTGTATCGGCTGGATGTTTGAATGAAGTAAAAGTGGACATTGAAAGCGGGCTTTCCGCAAAAGGCAGCAGAAGAACCCCAATATGAATTTACATCGTACTTTTCACAATTTGCTCGTATTCTTTTTGAATTTCATTTGTGCTTCCTGCCCGTTTGTTTTTAATAAATAGTGTTCGAAATATCAATCTTGCAAGTGGACCAACAAGAATAAGCTGCAACGGAAATGCCATAACAAAATTTTTGCAGTATGTCATGAGATAATCCGGTATGAAATTTTCTGTAAAACCATATCCATGATATACGCCGAGCACGCAATTAAATGAAGTCAAGTATTATTTTTAATTCGATTGCGATTGCAAGAAATAGGAAAAATGTGTAAGATAGTAGGAGAAATGACGAAATGCTCTGTTTAGTTTTCTGAAATTATGACGATACATTATATAGAGTGTTGATTTTATTTGCAAGGAGATTTTTATATGATGATAAATATGAAATATAATCTTCCAGATCGAATATTGAGGGAACTTTCTTTTTTTGCGAAGAAGTATTCTGTCACAAAAATTATACTGTTTGGTTCCCGTGCACGAGGCACAAATACAGAAAGAAGTGATATAGATATCGCAGTATATGGTGGAGATTTTGAACATTTTTATTGGGATGTCAAGGAAAATATGCATTCTCTTCTTATGTTTGATGTCGTACGAGCAGATGTAAAAATTTCAGATGAATTGAAACAAGAAATAGAAAGGGATGGTGTTATAATTTATGAAAAAACTTGAAAACTTTACAAATAGTCTGTCTATATTGGCAGAGGCGGATTTTAAACTTGCAGAAGAAAATGATATATATCGAACAGGGATTATTGGACAATTTAATCTAACTTTTGAACTTGCATGGAAAGCATTGCAGGAAATTATGAGACTGCATAGTGTGGAAGGTACTGCTACCGGTTCGCTTCGTGAAATCTTGCAGCTTGGTTATAAAATTGGATTTATCAATGATTCTGAGGTATGGCTGCTTATGCTGAAAAAACGCAATACTTCTGTTCATATTTATAATGAAGATGAAATTGATGAAATGATTATGCTGATACGTGACAGTTTTATTCCGGCTTTTATTGTTCTTAGGGATATGCTGGTAAAGAAACTGGATGTAGTTGAAAGTGATTGGGTGTAAGATGAGTGGAGGATTTAGTACGGTATCAACAGGAAGAATTACGATAGAAGAAAATGAACAACCCGCCTGAAATGTAGTGGGTACAAATCGTAATTTTAGGAGGAATATCAGTGCGAAATAGAAGTATGGCTTTGGTTGTTAGGAATGACAAGATTTTGATGATAAAAACATTTCGATTTAATAGATATATTTGGAAACTTCCAGGTGGTGGAATTGAGATAGGTGAAACCGCAGAAGAAGCTGCTATAAGGGAATTGAAAGAAGAATGTGGTTTAGAAGGAGTAATTAATAGACCTCTAAACACATTACATTGCAAAGATGGAAGTATAGAATATGTATTTTTAGTTGATGTTTCGGAAGAACAAGAGGCGATTGTGGGAATAGACCCAGAAGTTCCAGTAGGAGAAGAACAATCTATCAAAAATGTATGTTGGAAAAAGCTTAATGAACTTAGTGAAAAAGATAGGGCTTTTTTATGGTCGTATGGATTATTACAAGTAGATGATTATTTTGAACTTGTATTAAGTTGGGGAGACGAAATAAGTTATCCGCTTGATTAGGCAGTTTGTCGGACTGACGAGATACAGAAAACTACATAGGAATAATCAATAGGCAGGTGGTCTTATAACGAGACTGCCTGCCATCTTTTATGCCAGCAATTGTCATTTCTCTAGGCTGTAGATTGCTTTAATTTTTGCAGAAATATTTCAGCAGCCTTTGATTGAAATGCAGTTCTTTTCCAGATCAATGCATAATGTATTTCTAATGGTGGATTTAGAGGACGGAAACAAACATCCTGTTCTAAAATCGTCGGAAGTAAATCCTCAGTGGTCAGATAAAACCCTAATCCACTTTTGATAAATTTTGTTGGAGAGCCATTGACTACATTATATGTGGCAGCGATATTGAAGTTTTTTATATCAGTATCAGCCCAATGAGAAATCAACTGTTGCAGACCGGCTCTCCGATGAAAAATCAGAGGTATTTTCAAAATATCTTTCTTCTCTATAAAATCATTTTCTGCAAGCTTGCAGTCAGAAGGCATTAAAACTCCCCAACGGGATGATTCCGGTAGTGAAATGTAATTATATTCTGAAATGTCAATCGGTTCCAAAAATACAGCAAAATCGATGCTTCCATGCTCCAGACGTTCTAATACATCAATCGCATCGCTGCTGTAAAATTGAAAATGCACATCTGGGTATTTGGAACGAAGACGTGCGGCTGTATTTAATACTGTTATCGTTGGATTGCCACCAATAATAATTTCTCCGCCAATTTGTGAGTTGTTAGAGCTTAAATCATATTCGGTCTTTTCCACTAAGGATAGGATTTCTTCTGCCCGTTTCCTAAGGATAATTCCGTCTTCCGTCAATGTAATTTTGCGCTTGCCACGAATCAGCAATTGTTTTCCGAATTCATTTTCCAGTTCCATGAGCTGCTTGGAAAGATAAGGCTGCGAAATGTGCAGGCTCTCGGCAGCTCTTGTGATATTCTCTTCTTTGGTTACGGCAAGAAAATATTGTAATGTTCGTAATTCCATTATCATCACCTCAAATTTAGTGTAGCCTTTCTTATCATTCCTGTCAATTATGATAAATCATTCTATATAAGTATTTGTTATTTTAATCAGAGAAGATTATACTTTTCACTGATAGAACATAGATAAGAGGATTGAGAAAAATGATGGAAAAGCAAAAACGAAAATCGTTGGATATGTTACACGGCTCCATCTGGAATAAGCTGCCGCTATTTGCACTTCCAGTGGCTGCAGTCGGTTCATACTTCGATTCTTATTGCAATACTGGCAGGAATCGGCGTCGCCATTGCCGGGGAATTGGTTGCGAATCCCTTACTGTCATCCCTTCAGGTGCCGGGGGATGTCTTTCCGGAAGCTCTGCTTTATCTAAGAATCTACCTGATTGGAATGCCGGTCATATTGCTCTATAACTTTGAAGCAGCTATTTTTAGAAGTACCGGAGACACGAAAACGCCGCTTGTCATATTGACAATATCAGGAATCCTGAATGTATTGCTGAATCTGTTCTTTGTAGCTGTCTTACAGATGACAGTAAATGGAGTTGCCATTGCAACAGTTGTTTCCAATGCGGTAAGTTCTGCTTTACTGTTTTATGGCCTTGTAAAAACAAAAGAACTGATTCATGTAGAATGGAAGGAACTGAGAATTGACCGGAAAATATTAGGGCAGATCATGAGAATCGGTTTACCTGCTGGAATCCAGAGTGCGGTATTTGCAGCAGCCAATATCGTGATCCAATCGGCTATCAACAGCCTTGGAACGGTTGTTATGGCAGCATCGTCAGCAGCTTACAATATTGAGATTTTTGTGTATGATATATTGAACTCTTTCAGTCAGGCGTGTACGACTTTTGTGGGACAAAATTATGGCGCAGGACAGATCAGAAGGTGCAGAAAAGTTTTGATTTTATGTATTGTTGAGGATGCGGTTGCAACTGCGTGTGCCATTGTTTTGATTTTACTGGCAGGAAGGGAATTACTATCCATTTTTAATAATGACCCACAGGTTATCTCTGTAGGATATACAAGGATGATTATGGTATTTTCTGCATATACGATCAGTATGTTGTATGAAAATATGTCTGGTTATATGAGAGGCTTTGGCTTTTCTCTGATACCGGCTATCGTGACAACGCTGGGAATATGCGGAGTGAGAATTTTCTGGATAATGGCAGTATTCCCTTCACACAAAACGTTTGCCGGAATATTAACTGCTTATCCGGTCAGCCTTTCGGTGACGGCATTACTGATTTTTATAGTATTAGTAATTTATCATCCATCGAAAAGATTTCATACAAATAAAGGAGAAATGTAATTATGGAAAGAAAAGATATTGTATTAAATAACGGAGTAACGATGCCTCCAATCGGTTACGGAGTATTCCGTATGACGAATCTGGAAGAATGTGAAAGTGCTGTTGTGCAGGCAGTTAAAACAGGTTACCGCCTGATTGATACTGCGGCTGCTTACGAAAATGAAACTGCTGTTGGAAAAGCAATCAAACGTGTGATTGCAGAAGGAATTGTTAAAAGAGAAGACTTATTTGTGACAACAAAGCTTTGGATAACGGATACTAATTACGAAAAAGCAAAAGAAGGATTCCAGCGTTCCCTTGATCGTCTGGGGCTGGATTATGTGGATTTATATCTGATCTACCAGCCATACAATGATTATTACGGGGCATGGCGTGCGTTAGAAGAATTGTATGAAGAGGGAAAGGTAAAATCTATTGGAGTGGATAATTTTACGCAGGACAGAATGGCGGATTTTTTGTTCTTTAACAAGGTAAAACCGGCTGTAAATATGATTGAGTGCAATGCGTATTTCCAGCGTGAAGATGAATGTAACTATTTGAAGGAACAAAACATTCTGATGCAGGCATGGTCACCTCTTGCTGCCGGAAAAGAAGATCTTTTTACGAATGAAATATTATGTGAAATTGCACAGAAGCATCAAAAATCAGTGGCACAGATTATTTTAAGATGGCTTGTACAAAGAGGAATTGTCCCGGTTGTAAAGTCTGCAAATCCTATAAGGATGAGGGAAAATCTGGATATTTTTGATTTTGCTTTATCAGAAGATGAAATGGAGCAAATCACATCATTGGATACCGGACATACCTATGCAACCGCACGAAATACCGGAAAAGCAGTGACAGAATTCTTGGAAAAAGCGAACCAGTATCATGTATAAGGAGTTTTGAAGATGAGAAAAAAGATTTTAGGAACAGACTTGGAAGTTTCAGCAGTAGGATTTGTGGCGTTTTCACCACTGGCAAATGGATTTTTGTCTGGTAAATACAATGCCCAATCTGTTTTTGAAAAGAATACAGACTATCGTTTAATTATGCCGCAATTCCAAAAAGATTCTTACGTGAAAAATCAGGAATTTTTAGCGTGAATAGTTTCAATCAGTTCACCATGCCATTTTGTTTTGTGTTATACTGTTTTCAAGGATTTGCAGAGAATTTAATAACAAGATTACGGAGGTAATAACATTGATTATCAAAGATAAAACAATTGATGGCGGTAAAGGTTTTGACTGGGGAAAAGTTTCCTCCGAGTATGCAAAATATCGTGATATTTATCCTAAGATATTTTATCAGAAAATTTTGGCTTTAGGTTTATGCAAGGATGGTCAGAAGATATTGGATTTAGGAACTGGGACGGGTGTTTTACCAAGAAATATGTATTCCTACGGTGGAAAATGGATCGGTACAGATATATCGGAAGAACAAATTGAACAGGCAAAACACTTGTCTGTTGGTATGAATATTGATTACAAAGCAGTTGCAGCGGAAAAGATAGATCTTCCTGCAGAATCCTTTGATGTCATTACTGCTTGTCAGTGTTTTTGGTATTTCAATCATGAAAGCGTTATGCCAAATCTATACCGGATGTTAAAACCCGGCGGAAAACTCCTGGTTTTGTATATGGCGTGGCTTCCTTACGAGGATGAAATTGCCGGCAGAAGCGAAGAACTTGTACTAAAATATAGTCCTGCATGGAGTGGGGCGGGAGAAACGATGCATCCAATCCGGATTCCAGACTGTTATAAAACACGTTTTGATTTGATTCATCACGAAGAATACAAGCTGGATGTACATTTTTCCAGAGATTCGTGGCATGGGCGAATGAAAGCCTGCCGTGGAGTAGGTGCTTCTCTTAATGAAGAAGAACTGCAATCATGGGAAACCAAACATTTGAAATTGCTTTCAGAAATTGCACTAGAGGAATTTGACATTAAACATTATGCCGCACTGGTAGAATTAAAGGTGAGAAAATAATTTTCTATTGTTTCGGTATTACAAGAAATATTAGTGAAAAATAGTGAAAATTTAATGGAAAAGCCACTCTTTTTTTGGAAATAATTGCAAAATTTTCCCGGATAGTATACAATTCAACCATAAAACATCTAAAGGAGGATATGTATGATTATGAAAGGGAAAATGAAGTTTTGCATGCTTGCCATGTTTGTGCTTACCGTGGCGGCAATGTGGTTTGGAACGAAAGAGGCCGGTGCGTTTACGATTGCGGAGGATGGAAAGTATGCATTGGTATTGAATCTAAAGGGGTCAGATAAGGAGGTAGCAAATATTGACGGTCAGTCCGGCAAGGTAATTAAGTTTAACGTAGATGAGGGCGAAACGGTATTAAACGTGTCTGAACTTACAAATGGTGTTGTTGCTTATAATGAGATTAGAAAGTTCTCAGGATGGGCAAAAGGTTCGGCTGCTGTAGATACTATAGAAGAGTTAAGCATCGATGATTTTAATAGTTCAGGAAGCATGGGCGGTGTGCAATTTACAAATGGCTGCAGTTTATACGCATTATTCTTAGGTGACGAAATAGAACAACAGGAAGAGTATCGTGTGCTTTTGAATGGGAATGGCGGAGAAATTACCGGCAGTGCTTTGCCCGGTCAGACCAAGATTCTATTAACATATAAGGAAGACGAGCTTAAATCACTAGATATGTCCAAGTATGCGGCAGAGCGCGAAGGCTGCACTTTCTGTGGATGGGGCTGCAATGGTGAATTTTTAACAAGTGCACTGGATAAGTCGTATTTTAAAAGTGGTGATTCATTGGTGATTTATGCCCTTTATAAAAAGACAACGTTTGAGGGAACATCGTATGTATTAAATCTGGATGCCAACGGAGGTATGATAGAAGACGAATTTGTGAAAAAGTACGATTATCTCGGTGCGGATGATGATATGGCTATGCCTGTTTTTCACTATATTCCACAAAGAAGTGGGTACAGATTTAAGGGATGGAATAGTAAAAAAGACGGCAGTGGGAAAACATATCAGTTGATATCTAGCGAAAGCTGGCGTAAGGATAATGGGGATGACCTGGAAAAAGATGAGTTGCTGGACAATGAGAGCTATTACAAATATGTAACCTTGTATGCACTCTGGGAAAAAGAGCCCAATACACCTAATGTACCGGAGGAAGACGAAGTTACGGTTGTTTCGTGTACCGGAGGAAGTGTGGAACTGGAACTGCCAAAGGATGAAAAATATTCTCTTGAAATGGCTAATATGACGATTCCGGAGACCTTGGCAAAAGAAAATTTAAAATATCTGCTGGATATTAATTTGATGAAAAATCAAGAAATTGTACAGGTGAATGGCTGTCCGATGCGAGTGAAACTTATACTTCCGGACGAGTTGAAGGATTATGATTCCTATGAAGTTGTATATGTAAAAGATGGTAAAATAATGGAGCGTTTTAAATGCACCGTGGAAGATGGTTGTGTGATTTTTAACACAATGCATCTAAGTCTTTACGGTATTGTGGCGAAAAAGAATGAACCGGATAACCCAGGCGGCGGTGAAACAGGTGGCGGAGAAATAAAGGACCCAAACAAGGAAAATGGTGGAACCGGTGATAATGGCGGTTCTAATACAGGTACTAAAGGTAACGGAAATACAAACACAAACAACACGGACACAACGGATAAAAAAGAAACACCGAAAGATAATATCGTAAAGGAAAAGATTACAGTAAAAAGACCATACATCAGCAAAAAACATTTGAAGAAAAACAGAAAGCGGGTCAAAATTTACTGGAAGAAAGTGACAGATGTAAGTGGATACGAGATTCAGTATTCTACATCTAAAAAATTTACCAAAAAGACGACGAAACAAATTAAAGCCAAGCACACCAATAAGTGGATTCGTCTCAAAGGAAAGAAAAAGGCATATTATGCCAGAATTCGTGCATACAAGATTGTTAACGGCAAAAAATATTACAGTAAGTGGAGTAAAAGAACAGTTTTGAGAAAACAAAAGAAATAGGAAAATGTGACGGGGACACCTTGATTTAAGGGGTGTCCCTTTTTTGTGTGTATCTTAAAAAATATGCTGTTGACAAAAAGGGAAAATGCAGGTATATTGATTATGTAAAGTAATTACATTAGGTAATCAAATTGCGAAAGGAGTATTTTATTATGCAGAGAGATAAGATTAAGAAAGTAATGGATGCTTGTTATCTGGCGAAACGTGTAAGGGATTTACTTCCTAAACTGCCGAATGGAGTCACATCCACTCACATTCATTATTTGGATACAATACGGAAATTAGAATTAAAAACAACTAATATAAAAGTAAGTGATATCAGCGATGAATTGGGGCTGCCAAGACCGGGTGTTACCAAAATTACAAAAGATATGGAAAAACTTGGACTTGTTGAAAAGAAGGCAGCAAAAACAGATGGAAGAGTTGTGTTTATTAAAATTACTGCGTCAGGAAAAGACTTAGTGGATAAATATGTAGACCAGTATTTTGGTGAACTTAGTGCAGAACTTGATGATATTTCTGACGCGGATGCGGATAACATGATAGAGACGATAGAAAAATTATATGAAGTTATGAAGGGAAGAAAATGAAATGAATCAGAGAGAAAAAGCGGATTTTACACAGGGAAGTATTTTAAATAAATTAATTCCATTTATGATGCCTGTTTTAGGTGCACTTGTATTACAGGCGGCATATGGTGCAGTAGATTTGCTTGTTGTAGGAAGATTTGGAACGACGGTTGGGTTGTCGGCGGTATCTACAGGCAGTCAGATATTGAATCTTGTTACCTTTGTAATCACGCAGTTTGCAATGGGAATTACGGTGCTTATTGCACGGTATATTGGGGCAAAGAAAGTGGAACAAATCGGCGAATTGTTAGGAGGAGCCGTGACGGTATTTACAATCATATGTATTATATTATTTGTTGTGATGGTATTTTTTGCGAATCCATTAGCGGTATTGATGCAGGCACCAGAAGAGGCGCTTGCCCTTACATCCGTTTATGTAAGAATATGCGGAGGCGGAATATTTTTTATTGTTGCCTATAATGTGTTAGCAGCCATTTTCAGAGGCTTTGGTGATAGCAAATCACCGCTTATTTTTGTGGCGGTTGCATGCGTTGTAAATATTATCGGAGATTTGATTCTTGTAGCTGGTTTTCATCTTGATACGGCCGGTGCCGCGATTGCAACAGTTGCGGCTCAGGCGGTAAGTGTCATTCTTGCCATTATTATTCTAAAGAAGAAAAATTATGGTTTTCATATTAAAAAACGGGATTTTAAAATTAATAAACAGTGTAAGAGATTTGTTCGTGTGGGATTGCCATTGGCGCTTCAGGAATTTTTGACACAGATGTCTTTTTTGGCACTTTGTGCCTTTATCAATAAGCTTGGACTGGAAGCTTCCTCCGGGTACGGAGTTGCTTGTAAAATTGTCAATTTTGCAATGCTTGTTCCAAGTGCGCTTATGCAGTCTATGGCATCGTTTGTATCACAGAATGTTGGTGCCGGAAAAAATGAACGAGCAAGAAAGTCTATGTTTACCGGCATGGGAGTTGGTTTGGTTGTCGGTGCGGTAGTATTTATTTGTGTATGGAATTTTGGCGATTACTTAACATCTATTTTTACAACCGATTCGGCTGTAATTCAAAAGGGTGCAGAATACTTGAGAGGGTTTGCACCGGAGACGATTGTTACAGCCATTTTATTTAGTATGGTAGGATTTTTTAATGGAAATGAAAAAACGGTATGGGTAATGATTCAGGGACTGATTCAGACATTGTTAGTGAGACTGCCTCTTGCCTATATTATGAGTATACAGCCACATGCAAGTCTTACTAAAATAGGATTGGCGGCCCCTGTTGCGACATGTTTTGGAATTGTTTTGAATGTGATTTTTTATATTGTTTTTGTGAGGAAGAACACTTGCCGGATAAAGAAGAAATAGTATTGAGGTGATAGAAAGTGAACTGGGAGAAGGCAGTTGTTTTACGGTTGTAATTCCTTTCCGACTTGACAGGCAGGCAAAAGCACAAGAAAAAGAAGAGGCTGCAGATGCAGATATCACCGGTCTTAGAATTTTAGTGGCCGAAGACAATGAATTGAACATGGAAATTGCCCGGTTTATATTAGAAGACTGTGGTGCATTGGTAGAACCGGTATCCAATGGACTTGAGGCGGTACATAAATTTGAAGCATCCGCCGAGGAAGCTTTTGATGTTATTCTCATGGATATTATGATGCCTGTGATGGATGGGATTACTGCGACCAAAACAATACGTGCCATGGAGCGTCCGGACGCTTAGACAATTCCAATCATAGCGATGACGGCAAATGCCTTTAAGGAGGATGAAGAAAAATGCATGGCAGCAGGCATGAATGCACATCTGGCAAAGCCGTTGGAGGAAGAAAAAGTAGTTCGTGCGATTTATGAAAATATAACTGAAAAGAGGTCATAAAATATGGAACAACTCATACTGCTTGTGAAATATCAGACAAAACTAAATAAAAGAAAGGATTTTGTGAAGGAAGTGATTTCCTCCGGAGTTTTAGAAGAAATACGTCAAGAAGACGGCTGTATATCTTATGATTATTATTATGATGCGGTCAACCCGGCTTGTGTGCTTCTTGTTGAACAGTGGCAATCAAAAGGACAGCAGCAACAACATTTGCGGAGTGAGCATATGCATATTTTGAAAGAGATAAAGGAGAAATACGTCCTAGATACATCGGTGCGTGAGATTTCGGTATAATAATTAACTCTTGCATTCGTGACTGGTTATGCTAAAATAACATTAGTTAGACGTGGCTAATCGTGAAAGGAGAAATGTGATGACAGATGAAGAATATAAAAATATGTCGGTGAAAGAATTTACAAAGGCGGCTAAAAATTATGAAAGCGACCATGCGGGAATTTATAAGATGTGTAAAAAAGATTACCCGGATATTTTGGAGGAACTGGAAAAGGAAGATTTTTCAGACCTTTTGGACGCCGGATGTGGACCTGCGCCAATGATTTCTCTGCTTGCGGAAAAATATCCGGATCGTCATTATACAGGACTTGATTTGACACCGGCAATGATTGAACAGGCAAAAAAGAAAAATATTCCAAATGCTGATTTTGTAGTTGGTGATTGCGAGAATTTTCCGTTTGAGGACAATGCGTTTGATGCCATTATCTGCTCGAATAGCTTTCATCATTATCCGAATCCACAGGCATTTTTTGACAGCGTAAAAAGGTGTCTTCGTCCCGGTGGAAGGCTTGTACTTCGGGATGTAACCAGTGATAATAAATTGTTATTATGGTTTATGGATAAGATAGAACTTCCTCTGGCAAATTTGTGTGGGCACGGAGATGTGACAATCGCTACAAGAGAAGTGGTTACGGACTGCTGTAAAAAGGCGGGTTTAAAGGTAGAAAAACTGGAGATTCGAAAGGGAATGCGCATGCATTGTGTGGTGAGTAAATAATCGGAAAGTACAGTCATAATTTTGTAAGAAATTATGAAGAAAGATATCAGAAAGTTGTGATAGGAACTATAAAAATAGCCTTTTTTGTTCTGCTATGATGTTATCAGAAACTGACAAAGGAGGCTATTTTTATGGAAAGAATAAACAGTCAGACAATCCTTGCTAAGAGGAGAAGCAAACAAAGAAAACAAAAATTAGTAAGAGGTCTTGCAATTGTTTTGGCGCTGATGGTGATATGGAAATTTTTTGGAAGTGCAGTAACATGGATTAGACAGTGGCAATCTGATGAAGTATATGATGTGTCTGCTGAGAATATGTCCGTTCATGGTGAAAAGGAGAAAGCACCCAAAAAGTTTAGCGAAGCACAGATTACAAATGAATTAAGCCGTTTGTCCAAGAAAAATCAAACATATGAAAGTATTTATAACAATCGGGCGGAATATCCGACGGTATTATTACGTTCTCTTTGTAATAATTCGGAGATGTTGAATTTTGTGGCTGGATATTTAATAGCAGATAAATCTGCGCACGGTGAATTAACAAAAAAAGAATGTGAGGGAAAGATACCTCTTTTGCTGCAATGGGATAGAAGATGGGGATATGTATCCTATGGGAGCAGTGATATTGGTTTATCGGGCTGTGCTCCGACTTGTTTGTCAATGGTGATTGTGGGGCTGACCGGCAATCGAAATGCAACACCGGATAAGATTGCAGAATATGCACAGGAAAATGGCTATTATCTAAAAGGAACGGGAACGAGCTGGAGTCTGCTTACCGAAGGTGCTTCATATCTTGGCGTTGAGGGACGTGAAATTAGCTTGAGTAAGAAAACCGTTCAAACCGCATTGCAGCAGGGACAGCCGATTATTTGCAGTGTGGGACCGGGAGATTTTACAACAGAGGGGCATTTTATTGTGTTGACCGGGATGAAGTATGGAAAGATTAAGGTAAACGATCCCAATTGTATTCGCAGGAGTTGCTTATGGGATTATGAGGTGCTTGAGCCACAGATAAAAAATTTGTGGGCATATTGCCGGTGAGGACATTTGCAGAAGCTATTTGTTTGTAGTACAATGACCTCAAATGAGTAAATGGAAGAGGTGAATACGCAGATGGCTGAGAATATTCTGGTGGTAGATGATGAAAGGGAAATTGCAGATTTAGTAGAGGTGTATTTACAAAATGAGGGATATACGGTGTACAAGTTTTATAATGCAGGGGATGCTCTTAATTGTTTGGAGACAACACCAATTAGTCTCGCCGTATTGGATATTATGCTT
Source organism: Clostridium sp. AF36-4 (assembly GCF_003435975.1). Classification (NCBI taxonomy): domain Bacteria; kingdom Bacillati; phylum Bacillota; class Clostridia; order Eubacteriales; family Clostridiaceae; genus Clostridium; species Clostridium sp. AF36-4. Next base: position 129,546 of record NZ_QTVH01000005.1, read on the forward strand.
CCTGACATGGATGGATTTGCACTTTGCAGAAGGATTCGCCAGAAGTTTTATTTTCCCATTATTATGCTGACGGCGAAGGTAGAGGACTTAGATAAAATTATGGGATTGACGGTGGGAGCAGATGATTATATTACAAAACCATTTAACCCGTTGGAACTTACCGCTCGTGTGAAAACGCAGTTACGACGTTATACACGATATAATACAGTAGGTTTTGCAGGGGAGCAGGATGAAGAGATTGATATACGGGGTATGCATATTTCTAAGGCTAGCCATAAATGTACGTTGAATGGACAGGAAGTTGCATTTACGCCTTTGGAGTTTGATATAGTCTGGTATTTGGCGAAGCGGCAGGGGAATGTTGTGTCTTCTGAGGAGTTGTTTGAAGCGGTATGGAAAGAAAAATATTTGGACAACAACAATACGGTAATGGCACACATTGCCAGAATACGGGATAAAATGCATGAGATGCCACGAAAACCAAAGTTTATAAAAACAGTCTGGGGGGTAGGTTATACCATTGAGTAAGAATGCAAAGTTAGAGAAAAAACAAGGGGAAAAGCATAATCATAAGGCAAGACAGCTTATGATGCAGTATGTCATTACACTGGGGGTATGTATCGGTAGTCTGGCATTATTTGTTATATTATCAAAACTTGTTTTGTCAGTCAGAGTATGGTATCCGTCGGATTCGTACTGGCCGTTATTACATTGGCTTAATCTGCATATCATTACTGTTTGTGCAGCAATTGGCGGAGCAATCTGGTTGATTGTGACAATCTATTATTTGTATCGTGTATTCCGGCAAATAGATGAGATTGTGGATGCCGCAGGGAAAATGGTGTCCTGGCCGGAAAAGCCATTGGAAATGCCACGTTCTTTGGAGGGCGTGCAAAATGAGTTGAATCTTGTGCGGGAGCAGGCGCTGCGAAATGAGATGGCGGCGAAGGAGGCAGAGCAGAAAAAGAATGATTTGATTGTATATCTGGCTCACGACCTAAAAACACCTCTTACCAGTGTGATAGGATATTTGTCATTGCTTCGGGATGAGCTGCAAATATCGGAAAAATTACGTGAACGTTATACAGAAATTGCACTCAATAAAGCAGAAAGACTAGAAGAATTAATAAATGAATTTTTTGATATTACGCGTTTTAATCTTTCTGTTATGACGCTGGAAAAAGAGACAATCCATTTCAGCCGTATGCTGGAACAGATTGTTAGCGAGTTTGAGCCGATTTTGCAGGAAAAGAGATTATCTGTAGAATCTGTGATTGAGAAAGATATTATTTTGTCCGGAGATGCTGATAAATTGGAACGCGTCTTTGATAATCTGCTTCGCAATGCTGTCAATTATAGTTATCCGGATACGGTCATACATTTGTTAATGAAGCGGATGACGAAAGAGCACAAAGTTTTGATTCGTGTACAAAATCATGGGCGGACGATTGCTAAAGAAAAATTGGAACATATTTTTGAGCAGTTTTTCCGTGTGGACGCATCAAGGTCTTCTGCAACGGGTGGTTCAGGACTTGGCTTAGCTATTGCCAGACAGATTGTGGAGATGCATTACGGACAGATACGGGCAGAGAGTGCGGATGAGACAATTGTGTTTGAAGTAGAACTTCCGTGTGAATGAAAATGCGTCGATAAACACTTGATACAAACAACTTTGAAAGGTCATTTGACAAGTATATTTTTCATTGTATAATGAAAGTGGATAGATTATATTTGAATGGAGGACGCCTATATGGACAAAGTATATATACTGGTATTGCTGTTAATGATAATTCCAATATTGATTTGTATAAAATATGCTGGAAAAGTAAAAAGTGAAGTGGCATCTTCTATTGTAAAATGTCTTGTTCTTGTGATTATCACCATTCTTAGTAATGGGGTATTTGTGCTTTCAGACAACCAACTGTTTTCGTATGTTATGGAAGGACTGTATCTGTTTTCTTTTGACGTGCTGTTGATTTATATATTACAGTATTCACAACAGTATACCCGGGTTTTTAACGAAGTGACTTTGTTTCGGACAGGCTGTTTTGTTGTTGCAGGTTTGGATGGAATTTCACTGCTTCTAAATGTATTTTTTCATCATGTATTTACGTTGAAAGCAGAAAACTATATAAGTTTTCAGATGTATCATATTAGTGATAAAACGATTTTTTATTATCTTCATTATGGATTTTCCTATTGTTTGATGTTTTGCATTATTGCATCTTTTTTGACAAAGATTGTGCAAATATCGGATTTTTACCGCAAGAAATATGTTCCAATTTTCGGAGTATTTTGTGTGATTGTTATATTAAATATTGTATGTAATATTTCGGGATTTCCATTAGATATTTCTCTTCCGTTTTTTGTATTTGCATCCATTTTAATTTGTTATTTGACGTTATATCGGTCGCCAAGGGAGTTGATTGATGAAACATTGTCCATTGTGGTGGCAGGTATGAATAATGCGGTAATCTGTTTTGATATTAGTGGGGAATGTGTCTATGCAAATGATCATGCACGCAGTATATTTCATGACTTGTCAAATGATATTGCAGGATTTTCCGAGCAGGTGCAGAATTGGCTGTGTGGACATGATTTTGACAACCGGGACTGCGTGGAATGGAGTGCCCAAAGGACGATTGACAATGAAATACATTATTTTGATATAGAATATAGAAAGATATTTGCAAAGAAGGGTGAATACATAGGATTTTTCTTAAATCTCATTGATACAACAGAAAAACGTCTTGCCTATGAAAAAGAAAAATATTTGGCGACGCATGATACGCTTACCGGATTATATAATAAAGACTATTTTTCAGTAAAAGTAGCAGAAGTTTTAAAAGAAAAAACAGACGAGGACTGGCTGTTAGTATGTTTTGATATTAAGGATTTTAAATTGATTAACGATCTTTTTGGAATTGAAAAGGGAAACGAAGTCCTAAAAATGCAGGCGGACATTTTTAGGGAACAATGTGGTGAAGGTATTGTCCATGGCAGAATTGGTGGGGATAAGTTTGCAATGTGTGTTCCAAAAACTCAATTTTTGGAGCAGAATTTTATGAATATGGTACAGACAATGAGACATGCGTTTGATAATGATATGTATCATTTGTATATGTATATTGGTGTTTACGAAATTACGGACAGAGATGAGGATGTTTCCATCATGTGTGATAAAGCAAATCTTGCCATGAAAACATTGTATGAAAACTATGACAAATCGATTGCCTATTATAGTGATGTTATATTGGATAAAACTATTGAAGAAAAACAGCTTGTAGGGGATTTCGATGAAGCGATTGCAAAAGGGCAGTTTTGCATGTACTTACAACCCCAGATGACATCGGAAGGAAAAATGATTGGGGCAGAGGCTCTTGTAAGATGGCAGCATCCGAAACGCGGATTGATTTTTCCGGGAGATTTTATTGAAATTTTTGAGCGGACAGGACTTATTTACCGGCTTGACCGGTTTGTGTGGGAGCTTGCTGTTGAAAAATTGGCACAGTGGCAGAAAAACGGAAGGGATGATCTATATATATCCGTAAATATTTCTACAAAGGATTTTTGTTATATGGATGTTTATAAGACCATCACGTCTCTTGTGGAAAAGTATCAAATTGTGCCATCAACTTTGAAACTGGAGATTACGGAAACGGCTATCATGACGGGAACTGCCGGAGAACTTGAAATCATTGGTCAGTTTAGAAAATATGGTTTTGAAGTGGAAATTGATGATTTTGGAAGCGGTTATTCTTCTTTTAATACGTTGAAGGATATAGATGTTGACGTGTTAAAAATCGATATGGGATTTTTAAGAACAACAAAACCGGAACATTTGGAAAGAAGTATGACGATTTTAAATATGATTATATCTCTTAGTAAAATGCTTGGTCTTTCTGTGATCACAGAGGGCGTGGAGACAGAGGAACAGGTTGTCAAACTCTCACAGATGGGATGCGGAATCTATCAGGGGTATTATTTTTCAAAGCCGATTCCGGTGAGTGAATTTGAGGAGAGATATATGTAGAGGGGGGAGAGCAGGATTGAGACGCGACCGGATTTTTTGTTTCATTTGACATAAAAACCATTCAATGATATTATGATATTAATAAGAAGTGCTACCGCCTATGCGGATAGCCTGATAATTTTGTCAGAAATGACCGCCAAAGTTTGTCAGACAGGGGCGGTTATTTTTGTGTCTTGGAATTATGCTTACCATGCGTATAACCAAGACTATAAAAGGTCGCACACAGTGCGAGCACTGAGATAAGGTCACTAATGGTTAGCATAAGCAAAAACCTCCTCGAAAGATTTCCATAAAAGGATGCTCTATGTAATCGCAAGCTAAAACTCTTGCGGAGAAGGCTAACCGCTTGCCGATAGGGTAGCACTGAAAATATTATAACAGACACGTGATAAAAAAACAACTGCTTCTATTGGATTATTTTACTGTAGAAAGGTTGCTAAAGAACAGGCAAAATGGTATGATTAGTTAGATACAACTAACAACAAGGAAGGGCGAGGACAAAAATATGACAATACTAATCATTCGAATTATGTTCGCACTGGGAGTTGTGGGATATGCAGTCAATATGTACTGTGACCGCATCTTAAGTATATTTCCAAATGGAACAATTAAACTTGATAATATAAAAGAAATAGAAAAAGAGGGTGTGCTGGCGAAGATGTTTTTGATTTAAGTTTTTTATTAATAATGCCGATATTTACACTATAAAGTATGTTTGAAATGGAGTTCAAACGAGTAATACTTCAAGGAGGATGGCATTATGGCAGTAAATGGAATTGGGAATGGTTATTTCTATCCGGTGAAAAATCAAGAGACAGTTGGGATGAAGGCATCGGATTCGAAACCATCGTCTCGGACGGTGGTTAATAATGGTGGTGTGAGTTATGAGAAAAGTATATCGGATGCTGCTTCATCCGGTCTTGATTTTATACAGGAAGTGGAAAAGCGAAATAGTGGAACTAAGTTTTTTGTGGGAACTGTAGGTTACGGGCAGACATATGGCAATTCATCGGATGTGAATTTTGTAATTCATCCGAAATATTTAGACAAACTGGGAACTGATGAAGAGGCGAGAATGACCTTTGAAAAGGATGTTAAGTTTTTAACGAATTGCTCCAAACAGTTTAAGGCACAGATGAAAGCACAGGGGCGGGAAGTGGTAAGCGACGGCTGGTTTTGCGACGAAAATGGAAACTGGGGCGGCTGGGTTATTACAAAAAATTCAGATAAGAGTTCCTTTTTGAAGAAAATGTCAGACCATACAAATGAAATTTTAGAAAAGAAACTGGCAAAGAAAAAAGGAAAAGCGTGCCGGGCGTATTTACAAAACCGATTTAAGGGGATTCAATTTCGATTAACAGGAGGAGATGAAAAATGCAGGTAAATGGACTGAGCGGAGCTGGTTCCAAGACAGCTGGAATTAAAATGGCACAGAAGATGGATTCTTTTAGCATAAATATTAAAAACGAGATTGCCAGAAAGCAGAAAGAGCAGCAGGAAATTTCTTCGAATAAATCATTGAGTGCAGAAGAAATTGTCAGCATCTGCATCCCAGATGAATACTTTGGGAACACTAAATCAAAAGATTGCTGATGTGGCAAAAGAAAAAGAGGATGAGGATAAGGAAGTTGCCAGTTCCTTCACAAAATGCTAGTATAGGAAAGAGGCAGGTGATACTTTTGAAAGCAGAGCAGGTAATCAGAGAAACGGCAAATCTTTGTCGGGATTTTGGAGCAAAAGAAGTTATATTATATGGTTCAAGAGCAAAGGAAACTGCGAGGGAACGAAGCGACATTGACATTGCAGTAACCGGTGTCAAAGATTTTGATGCACTTGTCGAAGAAGTGGAAAATCTGCCAACATTATACAGCGTCGATATGGTAAATATGGATACTTGTAAAAATCAGTTGTTATTGGAGGATATCAGACAGTATGGACGAAAAATTTAATCGCCGGTTTACATCATTTTGTAATTCGCTGGATGCATTATCGGAGGCAAAAAACAGAGATTTTTCTGATTCATTTGTCTTGAGTGGAACAAGTGCAAAGTTTAGTATTACATTTGATTTGGCATGGAAGGTTATGAAAGACATTTTGGTGCAGTACTATGCAATCACGGGGTTTGTTGCTGGTTCTCCAAGAGAAGTGTTGCGAGAGGCATTCAAAGCAAATTTGATTTCTGATGAGGCATGGATGGAAATGCTAAAAGTGAGGAATGAACTTACTCATGATTATGATTGCGAAATTGTGAAAACGCATTGTGACGCAATTGTTAGGAAATATATTGATCTGTTTTACATTTTTGCCGACAAAGTGAAGCAGTTGGGGGATAGCCTTAATTAGAGGCCGTGTATCGTTATTGGATGTGGTAACAACCGTATACAGGAAAGTGTTCCAGGACGCATTTATAAGATAAGGATAAACTGAGTTTGGCTGGTTTTGTTTGCGTCAAATATTCGTTGCCAGTTTCTTTGACTTTTCTCCTGAATTACGGAAATCAAAAAGTGCCAACGACTTGACACATACCCATTTTCTGCTATACTAAAGATAGTGGATAAAACTGCGATAGGATTGTCGCAGAGTTAAGGTAATGGAGTACCGATGCAGTAATCAAAGGAGTGAATGTTATGAATAATATGTATGGATTAGGAACATATGGAGCAAATTCATTTGTAGACACATTTTTTGGAACTAGCAGTACAAGGGGCGGCTCACTTTTGTCGTCGATTGGCGACTTGCAGATGATTCAAAAAGGTGCTTACAAAAAAGCGATGAAAGCTTATGTGGCAAAACAGAAGAGCAGTGATTCTGCGGAGACAATTAAAAACTCCGGTACAGCAGACAGTGGCACAAAGTTGTCTGGTTTAAAGAGTTCGTCACAGAAGCTGTATCAGGCAGCAAATGATTTAAAAAATGCTTCTTATGGTGATAATACAAAAGCAGAAGATTTATTAGATAAGGCGAAGAACTTTGTGAGCCGGTACAACAGTGTACTTGGTACAACAAAAAGTATGAACTCATATAGTATTTTGCAGACGGCTGTATGGGGAACGGAACAGATGAATCTGAGTCAGGGACTTTTGAATAAAGTTGGAATTACAATCAATGACGATAATACATTGTCTTTGGATGAGACGAAATTCAAGGCAGCAAATATGAGTGATTTGAAGGCACTGTTTTCAGGCAGCGGTTCACTTGCTGACCGCGTGGCACAGAAAGCATCGACACTGTACAATCAGAGTACAAACCAGATTGCATTGAATCAGGGCAAGTCGACATATACGATGTTTGGCACGTTGATTTAACGAAAAAGAATAAACGAATACAACCGTGCGGCACAGACAGGAAGGACGCTGTTTGTGCCGTTCGTATGTTGAAGGAAAGGAAGAGAAGGATGCACCGTTTTTTTGTACCGGAGGAAAACCGCACGGAAAATGAAATTGTGATACATGGGGATGATGTAAACCATATCCGCAATGTTCTCAGGATGGCAAAAGGGGAAAAGATAATGGTTTCCTGTGGGAAAGGTGTGGATTATGAGTGCGAGATTCTGGCGGTTTCCGATAGCGAGATAAGTCTTTTGATTCGGGATGAGAAACCGGCGGTTTCAGAACTTCCGGTGGAAATTACATTGTTTCAGGCACTGCCGAAAAAAGATAAAATGGAACTCGTGATTCAAAAGGCAGTGGAATTGGGAGCAGCATCCATTGTGCCGGTGAAAACAAAACGATGCGTGGTAAAACTGGACGCCAAAAAAGAAGAAAAGAAAGTGACAAGATGGCGTACTATTGCTGAATCGGCCGCAAAGCAAAGCGGTAGAGGTGTTTTACCGGAAGTGACGGCGGTGAAAAGTTTTTCGGAAGCACTTTCTATGGCAGATGAAATGGATTATGTGATGATTCCTTACGAATTGTGCGAGGGCATGAAAGAGTCAGTTCTTTCCTTTACGGAGGCCTCTCAAATAAAAAGAGGCGGCCGGATTGGCATTTTTATCGGACCGGAAGGTGGTTTTGAACGCGGGGAAGTGGAAGCGGCAGTGGCACAAGGGATTAAACCGATTTCTCTTGGTAAACGAATTTTGCGGACGGAAACGGCAGGGTTAGCAGCGTTGTCGATTCTTATGTTTTTAATCGAAGGAAGAAATGAGGAAGAATAAATGGAATGTTATTTGGATAATGCGGCGACGACGAGACCATTTTCAGAGGTCTGTGACTTGGTGACGCGGGTGATGTACGAGGACTTTGGAAATCCATCATCCCTTCACATGAAAGGTGTTATCGCAGAGCGTTATGTAAGACAGGCGAGAGAACAGATTGCCAAAACGTTAAAGTGTGCGGCGAAAAACATTGTTTTTACAAGCGGCGGTACGGAGAGTAATAACATGGCGCTGATTGGTTCAGCACTTGCAAATGCCCGTGCAGGCAAGCACATTATCACAACCTGTTTTGAGCATGCGGCTGTTTATGAGCCGCTGTTATATTTAGAAAAAATGGGTTATGAAGTCACTTACCTTCCCGTGGATTCAATGGGGCATGTGAGTGAGGAAACGCTTGAGAATGCATTACGTAAGGATACGATTTTAGTCTCTACGATGCTTGTGAATAACGAAGTTGGTGCGATTTTGGATGTCGAGAAATTTTCTAAAATTGTAAAAGCATTTAACAAGGATATTATTTTCCATGTAGATGCGATTCAGGCATATGGGAAAATGAATATTTATCCAAAACGAATGGGAATTGATTTGCTGAGTGTCAGCGGTCATAAAATTCATGGACCGAAAGGAACCGGATTTTTATATATTGGGGATAAGGTTAAAATTCATCCCTATATTCATGGCGGTGGGCAGCAGCAGGGGATGCGCTCCGGAACGGAAAATGTACCGGGAATTGCCGGGCTTTCTCTGGCTGCAGAAAAAATGTATGCAAATCTGGAGGAAAATAGAAAGCACTTGTATGAATTGAAACAGTATTTTGTTTCTCATATTGGAGAAGTTGATGGGGCTGTTGTAAATGCCTGTGATGCTTCTGCGGTAGAAGAGACGGCACCTCATATTGTGAGTGTGAGTTTTGACGGTGTCCGAAGCGAGGTGCTTTTGCATGCCCTTGAGGAAAAAGAAATTTATGTTTCTTCCGGGTCCGCCTGTTCCTCAAATCATCCGGGAATCAGTGGAACGCTGAAAGCGATTGGCGTTGCAAATGAGCGGCTTGACTGTACGCTGCGGTTTAGTTTTTCCGTGGAGACACAGATTGAGCAGTTAAAACAGACAATTACGGAATTAAAACAATTGGTACCGGTGTTAGCACGGTATACAAGACGATAGAAGGAGAGAAAAATGGTACGAGCTTTTTTGATTAAATATGCAGAAATCGGAATTAAAGGAAAAAACCGTTATGTATTTGAAAATGCATTGGTTCGCCGTGTGCGTGAGCGTTTGGACCGCTGTGTGGGTGAATTTATGGTAGAGAAGGAGCAGGGACGCGTCTACGTGGAGGCTCTTTCGGATGATTTTGACAAGGAAGAAGTGATGGAAGGGCTGAGCCATGTTTTTGGTATTGCTCATATCTGTCCGGTTGTTCTAGTAGAGGATAAAACATTTTCCCATGTATGTGAGGAACTGGTGACTCATATGAAAGAAGAACTGGGTGACCGCCCATTCACATTCAAAGTATTTGCCAAACGAAGCGATAAAAAATATGAGATGAAAAGCCCGGATATCTGCATGCAGGCTGGTGAGTATATCATTGAAAATATGCCAAATGCGTCGGTTGATGTGCACCATCCGGAAATTAAAGTGTATATTGAAATCCGCAAACGTGCTTATGTGTATGTGACAAGTATCAAAGGACCCGGCGGTATGCCGGTTGGTACAAGTGACCGCTCAATGCTGCTTTTATCCGGAGGTATTGACAGTCCGGTTGCCGGCTATATGATGGCAAAACGTGGCGTGAAAATTGAAGCAGTTTATTTTCATGCACCGCCATATACAAGTGAGCGTGCCAAACAAAAGGTTGTAGATTTAGCGCGTCTTGTTTCCGAGTATGCGGGTAATATCAATCTCCATATTGTGAATTTTACAGATATTCAGCTGTATATTTATGATAAATGTCCGCACGATGAATTGACAATTATTATGCGCAGATACATGATGCGGATTGCAGAAAAAATTGCGAGAGAACGTCACTGCTTATCACTGATTACCGGTGAAAGTGTCGGACAGGTGGCGAGCCAGACAATGCAGAGTTTAGCGGCAACGGATGCGGTATGTAATATGCCTGTGTTCCGTCCGGTGATTGCTTTTGATAAAAATGAAATTATTGAGATTGCGGAAAAGATTGATACCTTTGAGACATCGATTCAGCCGTTTGAAGACTGCTGTACGATTTTTGTGGCAAAGCATCCGGTGACGAAACCGGACATTGCAAAGATGGAAGAGTCTGAGAAAAACTTAGCGGAAAAAATTGATGAAATGGTAAAGAAAGCGATTGAAGAACGTGAAGTAATCTGTGTAAAACCAGAATAAAATTTTGTGGGGCGGTGCGTCGTTTTGAGACAAAAAAAGAAGCGGCCATCATGCCGCCCCATGCTAAGTAACAAACCCAATATTATATTTTTTATTTAACGATGAACTCGTCAAGTTTAGCAAGAATTTCATCAATGTTGTTCTCGCTGTGAATATTGAGGTCGATTGGTTTTGACAAATCCAAGCTGAAAATACCCATGATGGATTTTGCATCAATAACGTATCTTCCGGATACTAAGTCAAACTCTGCATCGTACTTTGTTACTTCGTTGACAAAAGCTTTTACTTTGTCGATTGAGTTTAAAGAAATTTTAACTGTTTTCATACTATATTACCTCCTTATTTTGTGTTAAGAGATTTTCCTCTCTTCACGTATTATATTAGTATGATTAACGAAGTATGTCAATATAAAAAATAAACGAGGTCTTTTCAAAAAAATATTGTTTTTTGTGCAAAATGCTATGGAAGGAAAAGAATAAAATGAAAGTTGCTTTTTTGACACTTGGCTGTAAAGTAAATTTTTATGAGACGGAACAAATGATGGAACAGTTTCAGTCTCTTGGCTTTGATGTAGTAGATTTTCAGGAAAAAGCGGATGTTTATATTGTAAATACGTGTACGGTGACGAATATGGCTGACCGGAAATCCAGGCAGATGTTACACCGTGCGAAAAAGAAAAATCCGGATAGTTTAGTAGTGGCAGTTGGCTGCTATGTTGAGAGCGGCGAGGCAAAACTTGAAGAGGATTCGGCTGTTGATGCCTTTTTCTCAAATCGGGAAAAAGAGCATATGGCAGAGCGTTTTGTGGAACAATTTCATTTGACGCCGAAAGAAACACAGACGATGGGAAGCCGTCATGTGGAGCATGAGAGAACAAGAGCATATCTGAAAATTCAGGATGGATGCAATCAGTTTTGTACTTATTGTATGATTCCTTATGTCAGAGGCAAAGGTAAGTTAGTCAGCATGCCAGAAGATGAGGTTATTTCTCATGTAGAATTGTTGGCGAAGCAGGGCTATAAAGAAGTTGTTCTTACCGGGATTCATCTGTCTTCTTATGGCGTGGATTTTTCGGATGCATTAAATTTTGTCTCCCTTGAAGGTAAACCACTTTTGGCTGTGATTTCAAAAGTCGCAGAAATTGAGGGGGTTGAGAGAATCCGGCTTGGCTCACTCGAACCAAGAATTATTACGGAATCTTTTGCAAAAGAACTTTCGGCAATAAAAAAAGTGTGCCCGCATTTCCACTTATCCCTGCAGAGCGGATGCGATACGGTATTAAAGCGGATGAACCGGCATTATACAAGTGCAGAGTATAAGGAAAAAGTGGAAATTCTGCGAAAATATTTTGATTATCCGGCGATTACCACGGATGTCATAACGGGATTTCCGGGAGAAACCGAGGAAGAATTTTTGATTACAAGAAATTTTCTGAGGGAAATTGCTTTTTCTGATTTGCACATTTTTCCTTATTCGCCGCGCAGAGGAACAAGAGCTGCGGCAATGACAGACCAGGTTGACCCGCAGGTGAAAAAACACAGGAGTGATTTGCTCATACAGGATACAAAAGAATATCAGAAAAATTATGCGGATGCTTTTGTTTCAAAACGGGAAAAGGTACTGTTTGAAGAAGTTGTTTCCCATGAAGGGAAAGAGTTTCTGATTGGACACAACGAACGTTATGTAAAGATTGGCGTTTTAGCATCCGAGGCAGCAGAAAAAGGGTATGTGGAAAATGAGATTCATGAGGTTTTTGTGGAGCATGTTTTGGTGTGAGGATTGATTTGCATTATACCTGAACGGAGGAATGAGTATGGAAAAAGAAATCTTAAAAGAACCACAGTTTACCGATGAAATTGTATCGATTATAAGAAGTGGTCTGCCGGATGAAGAAATTATTGAGAAATTACATGACTACCATGATAATGATATTGCAAGAAGTTTAGAAGCACTGACAAAAGAAGAAAGAATCCATTTATATAATATATTAGAGCCTGAATGGGTATCTGAAATTTTTACTTTTATTGAGGAACCGGAAGACTATATTGAGGAAATCGGGATTGATAAACTGGCGGCAGTTATCAATGAAATGGATTCTGATGACGCAGTTGATTTGCTGGAGGAAATTGATGAGAGTGTAAAGGAAAAACTGCGTCCGATTCTGCACGAGGATGTCAAGGCAGATATTCAGTTGATTCATTCGTATGATGAAGAGGAAATTGGTAGTCTTATGACGACCAATTATATCTGTATTAAAAAGACATTGAATATTCGCCAGGCTATGCGTGAGCTGATTGTACAGGCAGGTGAAAACGACAATATTTCAACGCTTTATGTTGTGGATGAGAATAATAAATTCAGTGGTGCGATTGATTTAAAGGATTTAATTATTGCCAGAGAAAATGATGATTTGGATGACCTCATTAGTTATTCGTATCCGTATTTGTTAGACTGCGAAAAGATATCCGACTGCATTGAAAAAATCAAGGATTATGCTGAGGATTCGCTTCCGGTATTAAATGATAAAAAAGAAATTATTGGTATTTTGACGGCTCAGGATGTTATCGAGGCAGTTGATGATGAGATGGGTGAGGATTATGCGAAGTTAGCCGGTTTGACAGCAGAGGAAGACTTGCGTGAGACAACAAAGGAAAGTATGAAAAAAAGACTGCCATGGTTAATCATCCTGCTTCTTTTGGGTATGGGCGTGTCAACTGTGGTTGGCTCATTTGAAGCTGTGGTGGCGGTGATTCCGATTGTGATTTGTTTCCAGTCCCTTATATTAGATATGGCGGGAAATGTCGGCACACAATCACTGGCGGTAACGATTCGCGTACTGATGGATGATGAATTGAATGCAAAAGCAAAACTTCGGCTTGTGCTGAAAGAAATGAAAGTTGGCTTCTGCAATGGGCTGCTTTTGGGCGGACTGGCATTTGTCTTTTTGGGACTGTATATTTTCGGCTTAAAGGGCTATGCCCTTCCGACGGCATTTTTGGTGTCCGGCTGTGTTGGCGTGTCACTGCTTTTAGCAATGGTAATTTCAAGTCTGGTAGGAACATTAGTGCCACTGTTTTTTGCAAAAATTAAAATTGATCCGGCAGTTGCATCCGGTCCATTGATTACTACGGTAAATGATTTGGTGGCTGTGGTCACGTATTATGGATTGGCATGGCTGTTCCTGATTCCCATAATGAATTAATATATTGAGAAAAATGTTGTTTGAGGTATACTATAGATAATATTTTGGAAAAGGGGTGACCGTATGAGTGGTTCAAAAGCTAGTGTGATTGAAAAAATTAATCGAATGCCAGACGAAATGAATGAATTTGAACTTATTGAGCGGTTGTATATGCTGAGTCGATTGGAACATAGCAGACAGCGCTGTCAAACAGAAGGAACGTTCTCGGATGAGGATGTCAGTGAGTATTTTGGGAAAAAGAGGGAGATGCATGCGAACAGATGAGAAAACTAGAATGGTCTCCTGATGCATTAGAGGACTTAGATGTAATTTGGTCTTATATTGCGGAGGACAATGTTGAGCGTGCAAGTTCTTTTGTGGAAGAACTACAGGCGCAAGCAAGAAAAAAGAAGTTCATTCGCGAGAGACTATAACGCGGAAGCGTTATCTCGTCTCTCACGAATGAACTTCTTTTTTCTACTTTCTATGCTTCAAACTGGAACCAGTCAAAGTCAAATTTACTACCCGGCATAAAGATAAAGTTTACTTTTCCGTATCCGGTAAAGCCGCTAATTGGGAAAGTGACTTCTTTGTAATCATCACTCTGCGTAAATTCTGCCATGTGATTGATCTCTCTGCCGTCTTCTGCAAAGAAGCGGATGTGAATCGTGTTGACAGGAATTGGTGAGTGACCGCAGATTGTAATTTTTGATGGTCCTTCTTCACCAAAATCCATATGCTCAAATTCGAGTGTAACATTATTTCCGATGTCAGTAATTTGTTTTTCTAAAACGGTAAACATATCACCGGAAATCGTATTGTTTTCGATGGCGTATACTTTTCCGTAGGCTTTGCTTAATGTCTTGCAGTAAAAGCCCTGTAAGGAAAGTTTGATGCTTGGGTATACCACGATGGAAATGCTTTGTACACCGCGGATTCGCTCCGGCAGAGTGTAAACATTTTCCTGATAGTGGTTATACCAGCTCTTTGCCTGATACTTGTCTTTGACAAGGCATTTGCCGTCTTTTTCAGAGTCACCAAGCCAGATTTCAATTGGCAGCTCATCTTCAAACGAGAAAATCGGAATGTGAATCTCATCTGATCCATATTCGCCAAAGTCCACATTTTCAAAGAGAAAGCGGGTGCGCTCTTCAGCGGTGATATAGACACCACCTTGAAAACTTAACTTAGCTTCGTTTGTGCAGTCCTTATAGTCGATGCCGTTTACCATTTTATATGGATTTAAAGTTGCCTCGCCGAGGCCTGTCACACAAAATTCCAACTCGGACATTACTTCCATCACATCGCGTCCGTTTTTACAGCTGCAACACAGGCGGAATTCACCATCGCCTAATGCGTGGATGGTTGCCTCGGTTCCGTTTGTCTCGATTTTCACACTATTGCTTTCGACACCATCAAGTGTAACCGCCTTAAATTCAATTTCCCGGTAGGTTGCATCCGCAGGAAGAATTTTTGCGGTAACGGTAGTTTCTGTCACATTTTCGTCGAAATGATTGGTGCCGTGGTTCGTTAATTCAATTTTGCGAACCGGAATTTCATCGGTTAAATCTTCTGCGGATTCTTTATTTTCCATGAAGCAGGAAATACCATCACGGACATCACAAGAAATGGCAGGAATCGAAAGGGCGGCAGCAGTAAGTCCTTTGGAAGTGACTTCGATATCAATGGTTCCCGGTGTGTCTTTGGCAGCGATAATTGCCAGAAGACGACCGCTGAATAAGCGGCGGCTCGTTCCTTTGTAGGAATCAAAGTCGGTGCTGTCACCGTTGTCCAGCCCGATTAAACGTCCGGCACCGCTGACGTGAACCTGAACACGGCTGCGGCTGTTTGCAACAAATGTATCGTTTTCATCGAGAGTGTTAATCTCGACAAATAAAAGATCTTCGCCATTTGCTAAAAGTTGTTCTTTGTTCGGCTTGCATACGATTTTTTTGGCATCGTCAAAAGATTTTTGTACGGTTTCTGCAATTACCGCATCGTTTTCATCGTAAGCAACTGCTTTTAGCTCACCCGGCTCATAGGCAATCTGCCAGTCGCAGGCTAAGTGAGTGCCCTTTTTGTGGTCAATCGTCTGTGCACCAAGAGATTTGCCGTTAAAGAATAATTCGACTTTTGGCGCATTGGAAAAGGCACGGACATCGATTTTCTGACCGATATTAAAATCCCAGTAAGGCAGGAGATGAACCATCGGATTTGTCTTATAATCCGTCCACTCAGCCATGTAATGATAGTAGCTGTCCTTTGGAAAACCGGCGGTGTCAACCTGACCGAAATACGAATTTTTTGTAAAATATGGTGTCGGCTCGCCGATATAATCAAAACCGCTCCAGATAAACTGACCAAAACAGTAATCACGGTCACGGTGGGCAGATACAACGACGTCTGTATTTTTAGCTCCCCAGTTTGTGGTACAGTTGCCAAGGGAAGAGCATTGTCCGTCATCGTAAGTTAATAAACGGTTTGTCAGTGGGAAATGGTAAATACCACGGCTTTGCAGAGTGGAAGAAGTTTCACTTCCGAAAATGCACCAGTCCGGATATTTTTCGTGGTGTTCATCATACAGATGTTCCATATAATTGTAACCGACCAAATCAACTTCAGCAGCACATTTCTGAGCTCCCTCACCGCCCATGATATTAGAACCCATGCCAATAACGGCATTGCCGTAGTAGTCAAGTTCTTTGACAGCATCCCGTAACATTTTTGTTACTTCTAATCCACGGTCAAAATTGATGTCGTGGATTTCGTTTCCGATGCCCCAGATAAAGACGGATGGGTGGTTTCTGTCTTGACGTACCCAGCTTGTCAAATCGGTTTTCCACCAGTCTTTAAAATAATTTCCGTAATCGTAATCGGTCTTGCAGTGTTCCCACATATCAAAACTTTCCGTGTACAAAAGAAGACCCATTTCATCACATAATTCCATCAGTTCCGGTGCCGGCATATTATGTGCACTGCGGATGGCATTAACACCCATTTTCTGCATAATTGTAAGCTGGCGTCTGACAGCCTCGCGGTTCATGGCAGCACCGAGTGCACCGAGTGTATGATGCTCACAGGAACCGTTGATTTTTACATTTCTGCCATTCAAAAAGAAACCTTTATCCGGGTCAAAGGCAATTGTCCGGAAACCAAAGCGTTCATCACTGGAATCAATGGCAGTTTCGTCTTTTATAATTTCACTATGTACGGTGTACAAATTCGGTGACTCAATATCCCAAAGAAGTGGGTTTTCAAAAGTCATTGTCTGTTTGTTTACGGTAAGGCCGCAAGGCACGGTAAGAGTTTCTTTACTTGTACCGGCCACTTCACCATCCGGTGCAAGTACTGTGTGGCAAAGAGTAACCTCGCAGGCAGAATCGATATCGTTTTGAATCTCGTAGTCGGCATGCAGAATGAAGGTATTTCCTTCTTTTTTTGCTGCCAGATAACCGCCATCTGTTGTGAAATGAACGGCAGGACGTCTTACAAGCCAGACGTTTCGGTAAATGCCGGAGCCCGGATACCAGCGGCTGTTTGGAAGTTCATAGGTGTTTTTTACCCAGATGGTATTCTCACCTTCTTTGACATAGGAAGTCAAATCAATTTCAAATTGGGAGTAGCCGTAAGGCCATGTGAAAATTTTCTCTCCATTCAGATAGATTTCATTATCCATATATACGCCTTCAAACAGTATGGAAAGTCGGTCTAAACCGAGTGCAGGCACCGTAAAAGTTTTTTTGTAGCAGCTGACTCCCTGAGCGTACAAATCTTTGCTGTCGTAAATCATCCAGTCATGCGGGATGTCAACCGGCTCCCAGTCCTTTGCATTGAAGAATGTATCAATGGTCGTTTCCAGTGGTTCTCTGTGGAAAAACCAGTCGTTGTTAAAAAGCTGTTTCATAAAGGTTATCCTCCTAAAAAGTCGTTTTGAATGTGGGTTAATTATCTATGTATAAGGATAGCAAAAAACTTTGACACAGGCAATGAATTTCTTTATACTTAAGATGTAGTTTTTTTGGAAAGGGAAAAAATATGCAGATTTGTAAAATTGTGCCGGAGAAACTAAGACCGGCATTGGAACTTATCTGGGAAGTCTTTGAAGAATTTGAGGTGCCGGATTATGAAGAAATGGGGATTCAGACTTTCCGCCATTTTATTGAGTATCATAATATGGTGGAAAAAGTCAATCAGGGCGAAATGAAATTTTATGGGTGTTATCTCAACCAGTATCTGATTGGTGTAATTGCCCTGCGCACAGGACAGCACATCAGTCTTTTGTTTGTGAGAGGGAAATTTCACCATCTGGGAGTGGCAACGAAACTTGTAGAGATAGTGGAAAATGAGGTGTTAGCACAGAATCCTAAAATTCGTGCGGTTACGGTAAATGCTTCACCATATGCCGTAGGATTTTATGAGAAAAGCGGTTTTGTCCCTTTGGATAAGGAACAAAAGGCAAATGGGATTCGTTTTACGCCGATGAGAAAAATGATTTGAATTGATTCTCAGCAAGGGGCATAGGTACAACTTTCACGTTCTATCAGCCGACAGGGAAGCTCAATTCGAACACATTCTTTGTGAGCCTTCTTTTGCTGGTCAAGCAGAAGAAGAAGTGCGAAGTGGGCAAGTTCTTGTTTTGGAATATCTATGGTGGTCAGCATCGGCGATGTTTTGGCAGACTTCCGAATGTTATCAATTGCGATAACAGAAGGAAGATAATTTTTTCTTCGGCACTTATTTAATGAGCGGAGTACACCAAGTGCTGTACAATCATTGGCACAGAAAATAGCGGTAGGAGGCTCCTCTTCTTTGAGGATGTCGTTCATGATGCGGGCTCCCTCTTCTTCCGTTTGACTGCTTGGGTGCACATGGCGATAATCAAAGGGAATGTGGTGTGTTAGTAATGTTTGATAATAGCCAACATAACGTGACTCATAAGTACAATCGCCGATATAGGCGATTCAGACTGTAGACAAAGTGGTGCTAGGACTGTTGTCCTGGCACCATTTTTTC